>JANPDQ010000432.1:0-6222 GCA_031431575.1 Polaromonas sp. | reverse complement strand
CTTGTCGCCAACGTCAGGAACAGTCGCACTCGTGAATGCGAATAAGAGTGTGAACGTCACCGGCTGGACGCCCGAAAAAATCTCGCGCCAAGGCCTGGGCCGCAGCTACCAGAAGACCAATATCTTTTTACCCTTCACGGTATGGGACAACGTGCACCTGGCTGCACAGTCGCGCGACCCACAAGCGCACAGGTGGCTGACAAACGCTTCTAAATTCATAGCTACTCGCGCCCGTACTGAAAGAGCTATAGAGCTTTCTGGCTTAAACAATCGTATCCATAGCATTGCTGGAACGATTAGCCATGGCGAACAGCGTCAGCTTGAAATCGCCATGACATTGGCGACTGAGCCACAAGTAATTTTGCTGGACGAACCACTGGCCGGTATGGGTGCAGTTGAGGCAGAACGCATGGTGGCACTGCTGCTGGCGATTAAAAATGACCATGGCATTTTGTTGGTGGAGCATGACATGGATGCGGTTTTTGCATTGGCTGACAAGCTGACAGTGATGGTCAATGGCCGGGTGATTGCGACTGGCACACCGCCTGAAATCAGATCTGATGCGGCAGTGCAAGCCGCGTATCTTGGGGAAGCGGATTGAATACGGGGTCCTTCACCGCAGAGGCGCCGAGGACACAGAGGGCCGCAGAGGTTTTTTTGGAGATCCCCCACATGACTTTTTCTCTGCGCAACTCTGCGTCCTCTGCGCCTCTGCGGTAAAAGGACTTCTGCCTTATGGACCTTCTGATCAATGCCCAAAATCTGCAAACCTACTACGGTGCCAGCCACATCCTGCGCGGCATTAACTTTACTGTTGCACGCGGGCAAACCGTTGGCCTGATGGGCCGTAACGGCATGGGCAAAAGCACGCTGCTCAAAAGCATCATGGGCCTGGTCAAACCGCGTGGCGGATCGATTGAAATTGCGGGTCAGCAGATGCTGGGCCGCGCGCCTTATGAGATTGCACAACTAGGAATCGCCTATGTGCCAGAGGGCCGCGGCATCTTTGGCAACCTGAGTGTCGTTGAAAATTTAAAAATGGCGGCACGTGCTGGCACACGCGGCCAGCGCGACTGGACCTATGACCGCGTATTAGAGACCTTTCCAAGATTAAAAGAGCGTCTGGGCCATGGCGGCCAGCAGCTCAGCGGTGGCGAACAGCAAATGCTGACCATTGGCCGCGCGCTGATGACCAACCCCGATGTTCTGATACTGGACGAAGCCACCGAAGGCCTCGCGCCGCTGATTGCCAGGGACATCTGGCGGATATGTGCGTTGATTCGCGAGACAGGCATTAGCAGCGTCATCGTCGACAAAAACCACAAACATGTCACAGCTGTGACTGACCGCAATGTGATTTTGGTCAAGGGTGAAGTGGTGTTTGAAGGAACTTCCGCCGAGCTGAATTCCAGGCCTGAGCTGCTACAGCAATACCTGGGGGTTTAGTGTTCTTTCAATTACTGGTTGCGGCTGGCTGAACCGCAGCAGACGAGCCCAGCAAAGACCGCCGCAGATCGGGACGTTTCGTTCCTTCGTCCAGCCAAATCGCGAAAAATGCATCGCCGAATGCTGGGTCGTTGATTTCCGATATCAGCCGCCCATTCAAAAAAAACCGGGTACCCACTTTGGGTACAGAAACCCCTGTCAATCTGTCGCCCGAGACCACGCTGGGAAACGTTTTTTGCATTTCAGTTGTCCAGCTTTTTACCTGCGCGTCCGTCAATCGCCGCAAGCGCGCCATTTCAACCAACGACACATTGATGATTTCTTCAGCTTTGACTGCAACGTTGTACTCAATCTCCAGTGCAAACAAGCTCTTAGCTTGGAAGGGGTTTGCGGCTGGGCCAGCCACCCACAAAATTGCGTCGTACGCTTTAAAACCGAAGAATCGAAGAGCGCCCATTCCTGCGAATTGCCACGGCGTGGCGGCCTGGCCAAATGCGCCCAGCTCTGGCGGCGTGGCACGCACTGCGCGCGCTGAAGGCTGCGCATCCGCGCTGTTCAAGCTGAACACCCCCCACAAACCCAGCCCATGCGCGCAAAGTTGGCGGCGGTTGAGAAGACCTGCATTTGGATTTTTGGAAGTCATATTAGTGCCTAGTCGTTCGTTTTGCTACCAATTTGTATATTAAATTACCGTACGGTAATATTTTGACCGATTACAGATGAATGGTCAACAACCTGGCACGCACCCGCTACAGCAAGGGCCGCAACTCTCGCGCTGCATCCTGCAAAAGCGGAAGTAAATCACGCTGCATCACGTCAATTTTTAGTCGCTTCGGCGTGGTCACTACGTTCATTGCTGCCACCGCCTTGCCGTGCATGTTGCGCAGCGGCACGGCCAACGCAAACACGCCCAACTCGTGCTCCTGGCTGGCTACGCACCAGTCTTGCGTTCTGGCTTCAGCTACCAACAACTTCAGTGTTTTGGCATCCAGCACGGTGTGTGCTGTCAGACGTGGCAGCGCCCTACCCTTCACCCACGCAGCAAAGTCTGCCCGGCTCTTGCAGGCCAGCAGCATGCGCCCAGTAGACGTTGCATGTGCTGGCAAGCGCGCGCCAAGATGCAAACCGTACGCCAGAACCCTCGCAGCACCTTGCTCGCTCTGCGCACCAAGGCCAACACTGCGCGCCACAATAACTACTTGGTCCCCATCCAGCACCACGCTTGAAAACGATTGCTGCGTTTGCGCGGCCAGCCGATTCAGCGTGGGTTGCAGCACCCGCGGCAACCTGCTTGATGCGAGGTAGCTGCCAGAAAACCGCAACACCTTGGGCGACAGCCAGTAGTAACCGTCCTCACTCTCTAAATAGCCGAGGTGCGCCAGCGTCAGCAAATGCCGCCGCGCTGCCGCCCTGGTAATGCCCGCGCGTTGCGCTGCCAGCGTAGCGTTCAGGCGCTGGCGCTCGGTGTCAAAACTCTCCAGCACTGCCATACCCTTGGCCATGCCTTCAATGAAATCTGGTTTTTCTATAGCCATAACGTATCTTTTCTATTCCCAATGATTGCGCGATGATCGCACAATGATCCTGATAATCGCACAGCATACTGAAAACACATTGGCAAACCCATGCTCTGAAAGTTAACCTGTATGCAACTTTCGAAAACACCCATGCGAACCCAAGTTGCCATCATCGGCGCAGGCCCGGCCGGCTTGCTGTTAGGTGCACTGCTGCACAAAGCAGGCATTGACAACGTCATCATTGAGCGCCAAAGCAGCGAGTATGTTTTGCAGCGTATTCGCGCCGGCATTCTTGAACAAGGCACAGTAGACATGCTGCACGGCGTGGGCGCGGGCGCGCGTTTGCAAAGTGAAGGCATCGTGCACCATGCCATTGAGCTGGTGTTTAAAAACGCCCGCCACAGCATTGACGTTACCGGCCTGACCGGCGGCAAAGTCGTCACGGCTTACGGCCAAACCGAAGTCACCCATGACCTGACGGCGGCCAGAGCCACGTTTGGCCTGACCACGGTATACAGCGCCAGTGACGTAGAGGTGATCGATTTCAACTCAGACACGCCCAAAGTGCGTTACGTCGAGGGCGGCCAGCACCACGAATTGGCCTGCGACTTCATTGCGGGCTGCGACGGCTTTCACGGCGTGTGCCGCGCCAGCGTGCCTAAAACTGCCATACAAGAGTTTGAGCGGGTCTACCCGTTTGGCTGGCTGGGCGTCCTGGCCGATGTGCCGCCCGTGTCAACGCACGCCATTGTTTATGGCAACAGCGAACGCGGCTTTTCGCTTTGCTCCATGCGCAGCTTGACGCGCAGCCGCTACTACATTCAGTGCCCCATGACGGACAAGGTTGAACAGTGGAGCGACGCCGCCTTTTGGGACGAGCTGCGCGCCCGGCTTGACCCCGAGCTGGCCGAGCGCATTACCACTGGCCCGTCGATTGAAAAAAGCATCGCCCCGCTGCGCAGTTTTGTGGCCGAGCCAATGCGCTTTGGCCGCCTGTTTTTGGCGGGCGATGCCGCTCACATCGTGCCGCCCACGGGAGCCAAAGGTTTGAACCTTGCGGCGTCTGATGTCAAATACCTGTCAGACGCGTTCATTGATTTTTATGCTGAAAAATCTGAAGCCGGCATTGACGGCTACTCACAGCGCGCGCTCAGCCGCGTGTGGAAGGCCGAGCGCTTTTCATGGTCGCTGACCAGCTTGATGCACCGCTTTCCAGACACCGACGCGTTTGGCCAGAGGATGCAGGAAGCCGAGCTGGACTACCTGGTGCGCTCAACTGCGGCATCTACTGCGGTGGCTGAAAATTATGTCGGTTTGCCCCTATAAACCGTCCAAAAGGCTAAATATTACATGTTTTAGGCCTGTAGCCCAATAAATATAGGCGCAAGCAGCTACTATAATTATAGCAATGACCTCATTTAAAACTGCAGCTCTTAGCCCCTTAAAAGGCACGCGTATCGTCAGCCTGGCGCTTAACTTACCCGGCCCCGCTGCCTTGATGCGCTGCCGGCAAATGGGCGCAAGCTGCACCAAGTTTGAACCACCCTCCGGCGACCCGATGCAGCACTACAAGCCTTCTGCATACGCTGCGCTGCATGTGGGCATTACGCGCCGAACAGCTGACCTTAAAAGCGACGCAGGCCAAAACGCATTGCACAAGGCCCTTGCCAAAGCCGACGTGCTGCTCACGTCATTTCGCCCATCAGCGCTGCACAAACTGGGCTTGGGTTTTAAAGAGCTGCACAAGCAGTACCCGCAGTTGTGTCAGGTGGCCATTGTTGGCAGCCCAGGCGCACGTGCAGAAGAGCCGGGCCATGACCTGACGTACCTTGCAGAGCAAGGCTTGGTCACCGGACTGGAACTGCCGCCTACGCTGTACGCAGACATGGGCGGCTCAGTGATGGCGAGCGAAGCCGTGCTGGCCGTGCTGATGCAGCGCGCAAAAAAGGGCAAAGGCGTTTTCACCGAAGTCGCATTGAGCAGCGCTGCCGCGTACCTTGCGTTGCCGCGCACTTGGGGTTTGACTTTGCCGGGCGCGGCAGTTGGCGGTGGCCATGCAGGCTACCAAATCTACGCCTGCAAAGATGGCCGCGTGGCAGTTGCGGCGCTGGAGCCGCACTTTGCGGCACGGCTTTGCGTCGCAGCGGGTGTTGCACTGGCACGCCCAGCAGACATGTTCACCACCGCAACACAAAAACTGCTGACCAAGTTTTTTAAAGTTCAAACGTGCGCGGCGTTGGCGCGCCTAGCCGTGACACAAGACGTACCGCTGCACCCACTCAAAAACCTGTTATGAGGCATATTTTTAAATAATAAACGCCTGTAGCGCAACAAATACGGGCGCAAGCAGCTATAAAAATAATACAGGACTAGATACACAGTTGCATTGCCTGGGCCCAATTAAAGTGTGCGTAAGAGTAGCTTTTGCGCATTCTCAACCTGCCTTGTTAATCAAAACGCCACCACCATGACCGCGATAGCCACCATGACCAACCTATCAACATTTCCCATCACGCAAAAGTGGCCCGCACAGCACCCGGATCGGCTGCAACTGTATTCGCTGCCCACGCCCAACGGCGTGAAGGTGTCGATCATGCTGGAAGAAATCGGCCTGCCCTACGAAGCCCACCTGATCGACTTCGGCAAAGCCGACCAGCTGACCCCAGAATTCATCTCACTGAGCCCAAACAATAAAATCCCCGCAATTCTTGACCCCAACGGTCCGGGTGGCAAGCCGTTGGCGCTGTTTGAGTCTGGCGCAATCCTCATTTATCTGGCGGAAAAAACGGGGCAGCTTCTACCAATCAATGCCACCGTACGCTACGAGACTATTCAGTGGCTGATGTGGCAAATGGGCGGCCTGGGGCCGATGTTTGGCCAGCTCGGCTTTTTTCATAAATTTGCAGGAAAAGAATACGAAGACAAACGCCCGCTTGAGCGCTACGTTGCCGAGTCCAAACGATTGTTGGACGTACTGGACAAACGCCTTGAAGGCCGCGAATGGATCATGGGAAGCTACTACTCAATCGCCGACATCGCTACGCTCGGCTGGGTTCGCAACTTGGTAGGGTTTTATGAGGCCGGTGATCTGGTCAGGTTTTCGGACTTTAAAAATGTTCAGCGCGTGCTCAATGCATTTGTAGCGCGACCAGCGGTGGCCAGGGGCCTAGCGATTCCAGCGCGCGGCTAAATCAGGGGGTTCAGCGTCTTGAGCGCCTTGAACCGGCCAAAGTCACGGTCTGCACTCCACAGCACTGAC
>JANPDQ010000431.1:0-2952 GCA_031431575.1 Polaromonas sp. | reverse complement strand
TGCGCTTTGACGAGGCACGCTCGCAACTGGTGCTGACCGTCAGCGATTCCCTGCGCGAAGTACTGCCGCTGGTGATACGCCGGGTGCGCGCCGCGTTTGATCTGGACGCCGACCCAAAAGCCATCAATGCAGTGTTGCATGCAGATTTTCCGACGGGTGACGGACTGCGTGTGCCCGGTACGCTCGACGGCTTTGAGTTGGCCGTGCGTGCCGTGTTGGGCCAGCAGATTACGGTGGCGGCAGCCCGCACGCTGGCGCAGCGCCTGGTCGATACATTTGGCGAGCCGATTCTCACGCCTTGGCCGGAGCTGACGCGGCTTTTCCCATCGCCTGCAGCCTTGGCCGCTGCCAGCTCTGACGATTTGGGCCAGCTAGGCATCGTCAGGCAGCGCCAGGCGGCCATCGTCGGCCTGGCCAAGGCAGTTGGTGGCGGCTTGCAATTGCACGGCGGCGCGGACGTGCATGCCACCATCGAAGCTTTGAGAAGCCTTCCCGGCATCGGCGACTGGACAGCGCAATACATCGCCATGCGCGCACTGCGCTGGCCTGATGCATTTCCGGCAGCCGACGTGGCGCTGCACAAAATTCTGGGTGTACAGGGACTTAAAAACCCGGCGCGGCTGGCTGAGGCCGCGTCACTTGCCTGGAAGCCGTGGCGCAGCTATGCCGTGATTCGTACCTGGTCAGGCGCATGGCGCGCAGGCACACCATGATTGCTATTAATTCAGGAGCTGCTAACGCCTATAAAATATGGGCTACAGCGCTAAAACATAGGTAAATACCATGAAATTTGATACTTCTGTCGTTCAAAGTGCCTATCAAAGCCCGCTGGGTGCCATGACGCTGGCCGCCACGAACTCAGGGCTGGCAGGCGTCTGGTTTGACGGTCAGCGACACGTGCCTGCCGAGCTGGCAGCGCCCGCAAGCTGGCCGGTAAATTCAGCACATCCAGTTCTTGAAAACACTTCGAAACAACTCGCCGAATACTTTGCGGGCCAGCGCGATACCTTTGATTTGACGCTGGATTTATCAGGCGGCACCGCCTTTCAGCAATCGGTGTGGCGGGCGCTGCTCACGATTGCCCGTGGCCAAACCTGTAGTTACGGCAGCATCAGCAAAACCATTGGCAACACCGCCGCCGTGAGAGCGGTGGGCGCGGCCGTGGGGCGAAACCCCATCAGCATCATCGTGCCGTGCCACCGCGTGCTGGGCGCAGATGGATCGCTGACGGGCTATGCTGGAGGGCTGGACAGAAAAACCGCACTGCTCAGCCTTGAAGGCGCACTTGCAGAAAACCTATTTTGACGACCGCTAAAAAATCCTGGCTTGCCGACTACTTGACGCTGGGCGCGTTGTGGGGATCATCCTTTTTGTTCATGCGATTTGCCACCATTGAGTTTGGCCCGCTGGCCACCGCTGCAGGCCGCGTTGGCATCGCTGCCCTGTTTTTACTGCCCATCGTTTTATTCAAAGGCTTGCTGCCCGAACTGAAACAACACTGGAAAAAAATCTTTTTTCTGGGCCTGTTCAACTCCGCCATTCCATTTGCCTGCTTTGCGTTTTCATTGCTGGCCATTACCACTGGCTTATCAGGCATTTTGAATGCGACCACGCCGATGTTTGGCGCGCTGATCGCGTGGGTCTGGCTCAAAGACAAGCCGGCTGCGTCTCGCATCGCCGGGCTGGTAATTGGCTTCGCCGGAGTGGCCCTGCTGGCATGGGACAAAGCCACCTTCAAACCCGACGCATCCGGCGTAGCACCCGGCTGGGCGGTGCTGGCTTGTTTACTCGCCTGTCTGTGCTACGGCTATGCCGCGAGCTTCACCAAAAAATACATGGGTGGCATCAGCCCCATGGTGACCGCTGCGGGCAGCCAGATAGGCGCAACACTTGGCCTGTGCATACCCGCGACGTTGCTCTGGCCTGCCAGCGCACCCAGCGGCACAGCATGGGCAGCGTTGGTAGTGCTGGGTGTGGCCTGTACCGGTATCGCCTACATCCTGTTTTTCAGATTGATTGAAAAAGCTGGCCCGCAGCGCACCTTGACGGTGACGTTTTTGATTCCGGTATTTGCCGTGTTTTATGGTGCGGTGTTTTTGAAGGAAGTTGTCACGCCGTGGATGGTGCTGTGCGCGGTGGTCATTGTGTGCGGTACGTCGCTGGCAACAGGGTTGGTCAAATTTGGCAACACTAAAGCAGGCCAGCCACCACGTTGATGCTGAGGGCGAGTATCAGCATATTGAATCCAAACGACAGCACGCTGTGGATTAGCGTCAGGCGGCGCATTTCGCGCGACGTTACTTGCACATCTGACACCTGCGATGTCATGCCCACGACATGGGCGAAGTACAAAAAATCAAAGTAGTCGGGATCGAGCCCGCCAGGAAAAAGCAGCCCCGCGCCATCAGGCTCGCGCTGCTTTTCTTCCTGGTAGTATCTGTGCGCGTAGTGAATGGCAAATATTGTCTGAATAAAGAGCCATGAAGCGGCCAGCGCCGTAACCGACAGCCCAACGTGCAAGGCCCGCTCCAGTCCTGACAGGTCACGGCTTTGTTGCATGAGCACAGTGACGGCCGCAACGCATGCCAGATTGGCCAGCAGCAAAATAAAAAACAGCGCCACGCTTGGCTCGTCTTGCGCCTGCGCACGCTCGCGGGTGCGCTTGGCATCAAAGGAATGGCACAGCCACCATGCCAGACCCAGGTAAATGGCAAGGCCCACGCACCAGGCAAGCATCGCGCGAAACTCCCACCCCATCGGCAACGGCACAGCAGCCACCGCCACACCGGTGGCCAGGCCATACACCAGCCGCTGACCGCCAGTGGTTTCAGAAAAATGCTTTTTCATCTTCCTGATTGTGTGGCAAGCGGGAACATCCTCGAAAGTGCCCCACAAAGCAAAAAGCCTTGTTACTCAATGAGCAACAAGGCTTTTAAACTGGCGGAGCGGACG
>JANPDQ010000430.1:0-1978 GCA_031431575.1 Polaromonas sp. | reverse complement strand
GAACTCACGCGCCACGTCGCCTCAAAGCCCTGGTCAGACACTTTGCGCTCTGCTGGCAAAAACTGCCCTCCAAAGCTCGGGTGCGGCCAGTTCGATGTGAGTTTGATTTGCGTGTCGCCGCCCAGCGGCACAATCGACAGGTTTTCAGTGCCCAGCAGCTCCAGGTCAATCACTGCTTCAAGCGGCGTTGCTGGCACCCAGCCAGCGGGTAGCTGCGCGTGCACGCCGCGCGGGTAAACGCTGTTGAACGTACCGGGCTTGAGCTTGAGCGTTTGGCCCGACAACTGCAAATTCGCAAACCGCACGCCGCGCGCATCAGACACGGCCAGCATCACCACCTGCTCCCCACAATTCACCCGTGATTTGGAGTGTTGCGCAACCGGCTTGAGCGCCTCCAGGTCAGCCCATTGCGCTTTCAGTTGCGCCTTCAGCGTGAACACCTGCGTGGCGTGCAGCCCGCGCGCCCGCGCCTGAAGCTGGCTGCTGCCCTGCAGGATCAGCCCAGCAGGCGCGGCAGCCATCGTGAATTCCCGCCGATGTGTGACGATCTTTTTTTCACCGTCGTGCTCCTCGCGCGCTTCCCACTCTTCAGTACACGCCCGCTGCACCAGCGGCCCGGTAAGCGTTTGCGCGCCAGCCAGGCTGCTGGCTACCCCGTCAATGGCAACCTGGCGGTAAGTTTGCCGGTCATGCACCACGCCACTGACCTGCATCAAGGCCACCACCAACAGCAGTAGCACCACTGAGATCGAAATGATTTTTGCTTTCACTTTTTGTCCTTTCTTGGGTTGACAACATGTCAAGAACAAAAGCGAGTGTGCAAACCTTGTGTGAGGCCAATATGAGGTGTGTGGAGTTTGTGAAGTGGGTGTGAAGGGCGGTAAGTTGTACTTGCGAATATGTGAACAAGTGATTACAATAACGCATGTTTGTTATTAAGCGCCTTCCTCAATTCGACGAATGGCTAGAAGGGTTACGCGACCGCACGACAAGTATTCGCCTGGCAGTGCGGCTGGATAAAGCGAAGCGTGGGATTCTTGGCGACGTCAAGCTGGTCGGCGCTGGCGTGTTTGAGATGCGCGAGGTTTTTGGCCCCGGCTGGCGCATGTATTACGTGCAGCACGGCGCGGTATTGATCGTGATGCTTGGCGGTGGCGACAAGTCCAGCCAGGTGCGCGATATTGCAGCCGCTAAAGCGCTGGCTGCCACTCTTGATTTCAAGGACGCAACCGGAGAAAGTCATGGCTAAAAAAATCAATGTTCAAGACCTGCCCGAGTTTGATTTGGCTGAGCACCTCAAGACCGATGAGGACATAGCCATTTATCTCAGCGTGGTGCTAGAGGGTAACGACCACGCAGAGCTGACGCACGCGCTAGGCGTGGTGGCCAAGGCGCGCGGCATGACCGATGTTGCTCGCGCAGCGGGCTTAACGCGTGAGGCGCTTTACAAGGCGTTAAGGCCCAACTCGCAGCCGCGCTTTGACACGATTGCCAGAGTCTGTCGGGCACTGGGGTTGAAGCTCACGGCGCAGGTACAGGCTTAATTTGACTGCGATTTGCCCAGTAACCCTTAAAGCACCACCGAATGCTGCTTTTTCGCGCCTCTCACAGCGCTTAGGGTAATCGCGCCGTCAAACGCCACGAAGTGGCAAGAGTTTTTGTTGTCCTATGGACCGCATCACGCATCACATCAACCAGAACATCCACGACATCTCTACCGCCCAGTCTCCTAAAGAAGCCCCCAAGGCAAAACATCAACACCCCCGCGCGTAAAGCGCGCATCGCCACCGTACACCAAGCCTGGGTAAATATTAGAAAAATGCCCCCGCTCGCTCGCGTATTTTTGCCACTTGCCAAGGTTACTGAAAGCATCAAGTGCCACGGTGATGCCTGACTTGATTTCTACCGCAGCGATGTCTTGGCCGCGCTCCAGAATCAAATCAACTTCGGTGCCGATGTTGTCGCGCCAGAAGTACAG
>JANPDQ010000429.1:0-3529 GCA_031431575.1 Polaromonas sp. | reverse complement strand
CGCCATCTACGTGGGCTACCACGTGGTGTGGACAGTCACGCCCGCGCTTCACACGCCACTGATGGCGGTGACCAATGCCATTTCCGCCATCGTGATTGTTGGCGCGATGCTGGCCGCTGCGCTGACTGAAACCCCGCTGGGAAAAACCATGGGCGTGTTGGCGGTGGCGCTTGCAGCGGTGAATGTGTTTGGCGGATTTTTAGTGACCCGCCGCATGCTGGAGATGTTCCGGAAAAAAGAGAAAAAAGCACCAGCAATTGAAGGAGCTTCTAAATGAGCATGAACATCGTCACGCTGCTGTATCTGGTAGCTTCTGTCTTCTTTATTCAGGCACTCAAGGGCCTGAGCCACCCGACCACATCGCTGCGCGGTAATTTGTTTGGCATGGTCGGCATGGCGATTGCTGTGCTGACCACGGGCGCGTTGATTATTGAGCTCTCCGGCGGCAAGCTGGCTGGCATGGGCTATGTGCTGGCGGCGCTGGTGGTCGGCGGTGCGGCTGGCACGCTGATGGCCAAGCGGGTTGAGATGACCAAAATGCCGGAGCTGGTCGCTTTCATGCACTCCATGATTGGCCTGGCGGCTGTGTTCATTGCGGTGGCCGCTGTGGCCGAGCCCCATGCCTTCAATATTGCCGCCAAAGGTGAGCCAATTCCGTTTGGCAACCGGCTTGAGCTGTTCTTGGGCGCGGCCATTGGTGCTATTACTTTCAGCGGCTCCGTCATTGCATTTGGCAAGCTCAGCGGCAAGTACAAGTTCAGGTTGTTTCAGGGCGCGCCGGTCACATTTGCTGGCCAGCACATGCTCAACCTCGTGCTAGGGCTGATCATGCTGGGCCTTGGCCTGGTGTTCAGCTTTACCGGCAACTGGAACGCGTTTTTCGCCATGCTGGCACTCGCTTTCGTGATGGGTGTGCTCATCATCATTCCGATTGGCGGCGCGGACATGCCGGTGGTGGTGTCGATGCTCAACAGCTATTCGGGCTGGGCGGCAGCGGGTATCGGTTTCAGTTTGAACAACTCGATGCTGATCATCGCCGGGTCACTGGTCGGCTCGTCTGGCGCAATTTTGAGCTACATCATGTGCAAGGCCATGAACCGCTCGTTCTTCAATGTGATTTTGGGCGGGTTCGGCGGCGAGGCGGCAACGGCTGCTACCGGCAGCAAAGAACAGCGCCCAGTCAAGTCTGGCTCGGCTGACGACGCAGCCTTCATTTTGGGCAACGCGGAAACCGTCATCATCGTGCCGGGCTATGGCTTGGCGGTAGCGCGCGCGCAGCATTCCGTCAAAGAGCTGGCTGCCAAACTGACGGAGCGTGGCATCACCGTCAAATACGCAATTCACCCGGTGGCGGGCCGTATGCCTGGCCACATGAACGTGCTGCTGGCCGAGGCCGAAGTGCCGTACGACCAGGTGCATGAAATGGAAGACATCAACGCTGAATTCGGCCAGGCCGACGTGGCCATTATTTTGGGTGCCAACGACGTGGTGAACCCTGCCGCGCACGTTAAAGGCAGCGCGATTTACGGCATGCCGATTCTGGAAGCCTACAAAGCCAAAACAGTGATCGTCAACAAGCGTTCGATGGCTGCAGGCTATGCGGGCCTGGACAACGAATTGTTCTATATGGACAAAACCATGATGGTGTTTGGTGATGCGAAAAAAGTCATTGAAGACATGGGCAAGGCAATTGAGTAAGTCGATTGCATGAGGTGCCCAGCCCAGAATTCGCCAATTTTGAAAACCGAGAAGGACACGACATTCATGACCGCAGCCACCCTTGAGCGCCCCTGGCTTAAAGCCTACCCACCCGGCGTGCCCGCAGATATTGACACCAGCCAATACCCATCGCTCGTGGCGCTGATGGAGGAGAGCTTTAAAAAGAATGCCGCGAAAGTTGCCTACAGCTTCATGGGCAAAGAAATCAGCTTCAGCGAGACGGACAGTTTGTCAGTGGCCTTCGGTGCGTACTTGCAAAGCTTGGGTTTGGCCAAGGGCGACCGCGTCGCCATCATGATGCCCAATGTGCCGCAGTACCCTGTGGCAGTTGCCGGCATTTTGCGTGCGGGTTTTGTGGTGGTCAACGTCAACCCGCTGTACACGCCGCGCGAGCTGGAGCACCAGCTCAAAGACTCGGGCGCCAAAGCGATTGTGATCATTGAAAACTTTGCCAATACGCTTGAGCAATGCATCGCAAAAACGCCAGTTAAAAATGTGGTGCTGTGCGCCGTTGGCGACAGGCTGGGTCTGCTCAAAGGCGCGTTGGTTAACTATGTGCTGCGCAGCGTAAAAAAGGTGGTGCCAGCGTACAGCCTGCCGGGCGCTGTGCGCTTTAACGACGCGCTTGCGCAGGGCACCCGCGCTACGCTTAAGCGCCCGGCCATTTTGCCGACTGACGTAGCAGTGCTGCAGTACACCGGCGGCACTACCGGCGTGTCTAAAGGCGCTGTTCTGCTGCACAGCAACGTGATTGCCAACGTGCTGCAGTCTGAAGCCTGGAACGCCCCGGCCATGGCTACTCTGCAACCCGGCGTGCAGCCTGTGTACGTGTGTGCGTTGCCGCTGTATCACATCTTTGCGTTTACCGTGAACATGATGCTGGGCATGCGCACTGGCGGCAAAAACATTTTGATTCCGAATCCGCGCGACATTCCGGCGGTGCTCAAAGAGCTGGCCAAGCACAAAGTACACAGCTTTCCGGCAGTCAACACGCTGTTCAATGGCTTGGCCAATCACCCAGACTTCAATACAGTGGATTGGTCGCAGCTAAAAATCTCGCTCGGCGGCGGCATGGCGGTTACCAGCGCTGTGGCCAAGCTGTGGCTGGAGAAGACCGGCTGCTCTATTTGTGAAGGTTATGGGTTATCAGAAACTTCCCCGTCTGCCAGTTGCAACCCCACCAATAGCAAAGCGTTTACAGGCACGATTGGCGTGCCAATTCCAGGCACCTGGTTCAAGCTGCTCGATGACGACGGCAACGAAGTGCTGCAAGGCCAGCCGGGTGAAATCGCCATCAAAGGCCCGCAGGTGATGGCGGGTTACTGGCAGCGGCCTGATGAAACGGCCAATGTCATGACGGCTGATGGTTACTTTAAATCGGGCGATGTCGGCATACTTGACGACCAAGGCTTTTACAAAATTGTTGATCGCAAAAAAGACATGATTTTGGTCAGCGGCTTCAACGTCTACCCGAACGAAATTGAAGACGTGGTGGGCAAGCTCGACGGCGTGATGGAATGCGCTTGCGTGGGCGTGGCGGATGAAAAATCTGGCGAAGCCGTCAAGCTGGTGATCGTCAAGAAAACTGAAAGCTTGACCGAGGCGCATGTGCGGGCGTTTTGCAAAGAGAACCTGACGGGTTACAAGCAGCCCAAGGTGGTGGAATTTCGCGCCGAGCTGCCCAAAACCCCCGTCGGCAAAAATTTGCGCCGTGAGCTGCGCGACAAAAAGTGAAGCTACTTTTGAACGTAGAAAAAGGCAGCGCAAGCTGCCTTTTTTTATGGGCAAAATAGTTGGATGAAGAAGCTTG
>JANPDQ010000428.1:0-2868 GCA_031431575.1 Polaromonas sp. | reverse complement strand
TTAATCTATTGCTTTGATTGGTGGTGTTTTTCAATCAGCACCTAGCTGCAGCGGCAAATATGCGGCTTCTGCAGCCGCAAAAATCTCGCAATCCAGTCTTCACAATCGTGGCAAGTCGGCTAAGTCATACTCCACCCTTTCCTTATATACCCAGGAGCGCAGCATGTCCACCATCAGGCAATTTCAAGCGGCAGACTGGCCTCAACTTTGGCCCATACTCCAAACTACTTTTGCCGGTGGCGACACCTATGCTTACGCTCCTGATAGCACTGAGCAGGAAATCTACTACCAATGGGTGGAGTCACCCAAGGCCACCTATGTGGCACTTGATGCTGCAGGCGCGGTGGTCGGCACGTATTTCATCAAGCCCAACCAGCCCGGCCTGGGCGCGCATGTGTGCAATTGCGGCTATGTGGTGGCGGCAGCTGCGCGAGGCAAAGGCATAGCTGCTGCGATGTGTGAGCATTCACAAACTGAGGCGGTTGCGCTCGGCTTTTGCGCAATGCAATTTAATTTGGTCGTGGCAACCAACGTTGGCGCGATTGCGCTGTGGAAAAAACTTGGTTTCTCCGTGATGGCAACACTGCCACGCGCTTTTGCACACCAGAGCTTGGGGCTGGTAGATGCGCTGGTGATGTACAAACTGCTCGAAAGTGCTTAAATTTCAAGCATTTTATGCCTGTATCCCAATAAAAACAGGTGCGAGCAGCTCCTAATAAAGTAGCAACTAGCGCTACGCCATGCACCACTCGTTACACGCGGCGCGCCAACTCAACGGCCGCAGACGAACCGCTGCCGACCATGGCGCACCACGCACGAAGCAGCAGGCCTGGTGGTTTGCCAGTAAGCGCAGCGGCTTCATCACGGTGCTCACACTCATCGTGTTGGCATTGCAGCAGCAGCGCCAGCAGCGCCGCGTGCTCTGGCCGGTTTTGTAATTTATCGATCTGGTGTTGGTAGTGCTGGTCAACAAAAGTCTCAACCGCCGCAATGGTTGCGTACACCGCGCGCGGCCCAAAAAGGGCGGGCAGTGCGCCAGTTAAAAACCCCGCCACGCGCCAGGCTGGCAACAGGCGGCTGCGCTGCGGCCATGGCAGCAGGGCGCTGATTTTGTCAAGGTGCGTTTGCTCCGTCACGTTGTGGCGTCGGGCAAATTCGCGCACGCCTTCGTCGCGTGATACCGCCAACAGCCCGCGGTAAATCCAGACCGCGCCTAATTCGCCCGCGTGGTCTGATCGCAAGTCGCCCACCAACTCTTTAGAAACTCGGGGCGCCTCAAAGGCTCTGGCAATGGCCTGCATTTGCGGGCGCACCAGCAAAAACGCCCGGTATGCCAGCTCCATCAGCGGCGTTGCGCCGGGCAGGCGTGCGGCTAGAGCCAGCCAGCGCCAGCCCGGCAGCACCGCCCACAACGCCACAAAAGCCTCGGCGCCGCTGCGCACGCTGCCGTCTGCAAGTTGCACATGAAAACGCTTTAAATAATCGGCGCGATCTCCACCGGGCGGCAACGCAGTTTGGCTCAGGCTGACGTCGGCAAACGCGACTTGCACGGTCGGCTCAATCGGGCAAAGCCCCTGGTACACGCCAATTTCACGGCGGCACAGTGGGCACGCGCCATCGAACAACACGGTGAGCTGTTGTGACTGCGCGGCGCGGTTTTCAAGTTCTACATAGGCCATTCACTGATGTTGCCAGAGGGAGGGCAATGTTGTGCAGCGTCCCAGTATTTACTGACAGTTCGTGCGGATTTGCCAAATATTTAAGAAAATATGGCGTTTCGCTCAATTAATATGGGCGCAAGCAGCTACGCTTTTAATAGCGTATCAGGTCAGTGCGGGCTGCTCCGTTTTAGGCCGAAAAGTGCAGTAGGTGCTTACCGCACATTCGTAGCATTTGGGCTGGCGCGCCATACACACATAGCGGCCATGCAATATCAGCCAATGGTGCGCGTCCACCAGGTACTCAGCCGGTATGCGTTTGAGCATTTTCAGCTCGACTGCCAGCGGCGTTTTGCCCGGTGCCAAACCTGTTCGGTTGCCCATCCTGAAAATATGCGTGTCCACCGCCATGGTTGCCTCGCCAAAGGCGGAATTAAGTACCACATTCGCAGTTTTGCGGCCCACGCCCGGCAGGGCTTCAAGCGCTTCCCGTGAGCGCGGCACCACGCCTTCGTGCAGCTCAACCAGCATTTGGCAGGTTTGGAGCAGGTGCTTGGCCTTGCTGTGAAAAAGCCCGATGGTTTTGATGTGCCCCTCCAGCTTAGCGAGGCCCAAATCCAAAATATCCTGCGGTGTATTTGCCACCGCAAACAGGCGGCGCGTGGCCTTGTTCACACTCACATCGGTAGCCTGCGCCGACAGCAGCACAGCGGTTAGCAATTCAAACACGCTGGTATATTCAAGTTCGGTCACAGGCTGTGGATTGGCAGCTTTGAGCGTCGCAAAAAACGGCGCAATGTTTTCTTTTTTCATAAAGTTATTTTTACATGTCCTTGCCATTGAGTTTGAGCTTTGCTTCGCGCCTGAACAACGTCGAAACCTCCGCCATTCGTGAGTTGTTCAAGTTGCTGGGCAAGCCCGGCATCATCAGCTTTGCTGGCGGCTTTCCCGACCCGGCGCTGTTCGATGTTGAAGGCATCCGCATGGCGTCTGAACAGGTATTGGCAGGCCACCCCGGCGCGGTGTTGCAGTACGGAGCCACTGAGGGCTGGGGCCCACTGCGCGAGGCGCTGAGCGGCTACCTGGCCAACAAAGGCATCACCGCTACGCCTGAGCAGATCATCACCACCACGGGCAGCCAGCAAGGGCTGGACCTGATTGGTAAAACCATGATCAACCCGGGCGACAAAGTGATTGTTGAAGGGCCCAC
>JANPDQ010000427.1:0-2406 GCA_031431575.1 Polaromonas sp. | reverse complement strand
GTGCCAGCAGCGCCGCTTGAAGCAGTGATTGACCTGGAGCTGCTGGGCACTGAAAACCTGTCGATTGTGCCGCTGGGTGGCGACACGCAAATCAAACTCACATCGAACTGGCCGCACCCAAGCTTTGGCGGGCAGTTTTTGCCCGCCGAGCGAAAAATAACCGATCAGGGCTTTGAGGCGACGTGGCGCGTGAGTTCGCTGGCCAGTACGGCGCAGCAGGAGCTTATGCGGGGCAAAGCCGCTACGGAGTTGATCAGCGTGACTTTTATTGACCCCGGCAATACGTACGCCCTGAGCGACCGCGCTACCAAATACGGGCTGCTGTTTATAGGCCTGACGTTTTTGGCTGTGGGCTTGTTTGAGTTCATGAAGGCATTGCGCGTGCACCCGATTCAATATGCGCTGGTGGGTGCGGCCATGACCCTATTTTTTCTGCTGCTGGTGAGCTTGTCTGAGCACATGGCGTTTGGCGCGGCCTATGCGGTTGCGTCTGCTGCCTGCGTGGGGTTGTTGACGTACTATGCCGCCGCCATGCTGGGCGGCTGGCTGCGCGGCATTCCGTTTGGCCTGGGCATTGCTGCGCTGTACGGCATGCTGTTTGTGCTGCTGCAAATGGAGCAAGCTGCGTTGGTGGTGGGCAGCGTTGCGCTGTTTACGGTACTAGCTGGGGTGATGCTGCTAACGCGTCGGGTTGACTGGTATGCACGCCTTAAGCAGGTTGCGGGGCCGGGCAAAACTCCGCCACCCGATGTGCCGCCTGCGCCCTCCGCACCGCTAACCCCATTTATGCCGCCCAAGCCACCTGCCCCGCCGAAGCCGCCAGTTTCGCCCGCCATACCATCAGCCCGCTTTTGCGATTGACGATAGCGGCGCACTCTGAAAATTGAGCGTCACACGCAAGCCGGGTTCTGCATTGCAGGCCACCATCGTGCCGCCGTGCAGCACCATGATTTGCCGCACGATCGCGAGGCCGAGGCCAGAGCCTTTGGTTTGCCCATCGGGGCGGGCGGTTGAAAAAAATCGCTCGCCCAATTTTGGCAGGGCGTAGTCGGGAACACCGGGGCCATGGTCGCGCACCGCCACAACGCCGTGGCTAGCTTGCACCGTGATGGTGGTGCCAGCCGGTGCAAAGGCCCGTGCGTTTTCAAGCAGATTGCTCAGCGCCAGTTTTAACAAGCCGGGCTCGGCACGCACGCTGGCATCTTTTGGGTCAATGATGAACTCCAGCTTGTGAGTGGCAAACGCGCCGTGTGCAGTGGGCGCGAAAGACTCAAATACATCTGCCCAGCGCAGCGTTTGAAGCTGTGGCGACGCTTGCCGCTGCTCCAGCTTGGTGAGTTCCAGCATGGTGTTGACGAGGGTTTCTAACTGCGCAGTTTGCGTGAGCACCTGGCCGGAGAATTCGCGCCGCGCATCTTCTGGCAGCTCGCCCTGCAGCAGCTCACCGGCGCCGCGAATCGCTGCCAATGGGCTTTTCAGTTCATGGCTCAGCGCGCGTACGTAGCCTTCAATGTACACATGCCCTTCAAGCTGGCGGCGCATGTTGTCCATGGCCAATGCCAGCTCGCCCAGCTCACCGGGCACCTGCGGCAGCGCGGGTTTGCTCCCCTGCCCAACTGCCACGGCGTAGCGGCGCAACTTGCGAATGCTCCACACCAGCCACAGCGTGACGACCACACCAATCGCCAGCGACAACACCAGCAGCAGCGCACCGCGTAAAAGTATCTTGCGTTCAGCCCGGTCGATAAATGCCTGCACCGTGGCCACTGGCTTGGCCACCGTCAGCACGCCGATGGTTTTGCCCAGGTGGGCAATCGGTGCCGCCACGTACAAGATGGACGAACGGTCGTCGTGCTGCAACTCGCGTGTTGCGCGGGCGCCGTATTCCCCGCGCAGTGTGCGCGCCACGTCGCGCCACTGTGAGTAGTCTTGCCCGAGAGCAATATTTTCTGAATCAAAAAGCACCAGTCCTTTGCTGTCGGTCACGTACACGCGGTAGTCAAGCGATTGCTTGGACAAGCCCCAAATTTTGGCGTCTATCGGCCGGGATGCGTAATTTTTCACCTGCTGCGCAAAGCGGCCAGTGGCCATGTTGCCCGCTGCCAAATCGTCACTGGCCAGCTCGGCCAGCACATTGGCGGTGTCAACCATCATGTCTTCCATCACCTCGCGCACGCTGGGTTTGACTTCTGTCACAAATACGCGCAGCACGAAAAAAGCCGCCAGCCCGGTGACCAGAAAAAACCCGAACAACAAACGAATGCCTAGGTGCATACCGCTGTGCGCCTTTGGTGGGTCGGTGAACTATTTTTCAATCGAATACCCCATGCCCCGGTGCGTGATGATGTGCTCGGCCGAGGGGTCGGCCTGCAGCAGTTTGGCGCGCAGGGTTTTAATGTGTGTGTC
>JANPDQ010000426.1:0-1620 GCA_031431575.1 Polaromonas sp. | reverse complement strand
GCCTGAACAGGCATTGAACGCATGGGTGTTCCAGATGCGGCCCCACGTGTATTTGACAATCGGCAGTGACTCAGCCGCGTTCACGTCTTTTACGCCGCGCAGCGCGCCGTATTTGAGCAGGCTCGGGCCCTGGTTGCCGTATGAAATTTCACTCGGGGAGATTTGGTGGCAGGCGTAGCAATTGGCTCCGTTGGGCACGCCAGCGGCATCGCTGAACTGCATGCCGCGCCCGTTTTGCGCGACTTTTTCGCCTTCTTTGAAGTCCCCGATAAATTTACCGTCTGCAGGGTAAGGCAGCGCGTTGTAAATCGCGGTTTGCAGCGCGGCGCGGGTTTTTTCAGGCACCGCCTCACCACTTGACGCAGCCTCGCTGCACACGCGCTGCAATTCGGTTTGCTCCAGGCGGTCGAGCTTGGCAATACCGCGTTCAGAAAATGATGATTTGAGCGACGCCAGCACGTCTTGGCTGCTGGGGCGTGTTGCGCATGACGCCAGCAAGGTTGCAGCGCCGATAGCGACTGTCAACACAAGCACGCGCTTAGCTGACCACTTGGAAGAACGCTCGGAAGATATGTGGAGGAATTTGGTCATTTTTTTATTACCGCTTCAAAGCTGGAGCCGCCATTGCGCCGCCATTAGCGTTCACGCCCATGAAGGTGATCAGGTCAACGGATGTTTGGCTGAGGTATTGCAGCTCGGGAAAGCGCTGTTGGCGAAAGCAGTCGTACAGCCGCCACTGCATGGTGCGCACCGCGCCTTGGCTGACGCGGTAGGCGGGCCACTGGGAAAACGCTTCTTGTGCGGGCTTAGGTTTCGTGAGGTTTGGCAGGTCTTGCAGGCGAATGCGTTTGTTGTCTTCACCGTGGCATGACGCGCATGAAAAGTCATACGGCCCACCTTTAAAGTAAAACACTTCTTTGCCACGCGCGTAGGATGCTTTTTCTTGGGCATGCTGCTGCGGAATAGCGATTTTTACGCCGCGTGATTCGTCGTAAATATAGGCCACCAGATCTTCAACATTTGATGCGCGCTGGCCTTCACGGGAATACACGGTGGCTGCCGTGAAATCAGCCGGGTTTGCGCCCTGCAGTGTGACCAGGCAGTGCACCAAGCGCGACTCCAGATCCATCACCTTGCCTGTGTCTGCAAAGTAGCGCGGCAACTGGGCTACTGCGCCTTTGACCACGCCCGCGCCCAAGCCCAAATCACACGCCTTCAAACTCGCATTTTTGGGCCCCGCCGCTTTTAGCCACAAGCCTTCGCCACGTGCGGCATTCAAGTCGGCGGGGTTACCGTCTTGCAGTGAAGCGCGGTAGTCGGCAATGGCATCAGCGCTGCTTTTTGCCTGCGCAAAAGCACTGATGGGCAGCGCGCAAATTGCTACAAAAATAAGAGCTGCTTGCGCCTGTTTTAATTGGGCTAGAGGCCGATTTGATGCTTGCATGGGGCAATGTCCGTGTTTTTATTGATCAAAAAGCGTCCGAGTGGCCGGGCGCTGGGGCCTGCGCAGGGTTAGGCAATCACGGCTTCATCGGTTCGCTTCTCGCCCCGGTTGTCTACCCAGCTCACGGCCACTTTGTCACCCGCAACGCCGCCCTTAAACACGAACTGCATGTACGG
>JANPDQ010000425.1:0-3957 GCA_031431575.1 Polaromonas sp. | reverse complement strand
AATGGTGGGGTAGTCAACCTGCGGCAACGCCGATAGCGGCAAAAACTTGAGGCCGATCAGCCCCGCCAGCACGATGGCTAACATCAGCAGTGACGTGGCCACTGGCCTGAAGATAAACGGGCGTGAAGGGCTCATGTGGCGCTATGGCGGCGTTGCGTCATTGGGCAGGTCGCTCGCCGCCACCGCCACCGCCTTGCCTGCGCCGCTCGGCCATGGCCTGCCAGCGCTGGAGTGCTTCGGCATCACCACTGTCGAGTTTTTCAAAAAACGTTTTGCGACGCTCAAATGCTACCGGGTCGTCTTTGACTTGATTGAGCATGCGCTGCCGTTCCTCAGGCGAAGGCAGTGGAGTTGCTGCAGCAGCAGGCTTGCTTGCAGCTACAGGCGCGGTGGTCGCTGCAGCCTGTGCAGGCGCTGCCGCCACGGCTGGCGGAGCCGATGTTTTGATCGATGGGACTGGCGATGGCGATTGCGCCATAGGTGGCGCTGTAGATGGCACTAAGGCAGCGCCCGGTGCTTGGGTTGTAGCCGGTAAAACGGCGCTACCGGCACTTCCTGCAGGCGCGCTGGCGCCTGGCCGCCGACTGCCACCGCGCGGTGCGTCGCCCGCAAGGCTTACCCGCGAGCCGTCTTTGAGTCTGTCAGCGCCTTCGGTAATGACTTGTTCACCCGCTTTGAGGCCAGAAGCAATCACCACCTTTTCAAGCGTTGTTTGCCCGCGTGTGATTGGCCGAATTGCCACCGTGCGCTCAGTGGCGTTCAGCACAAAGACAAAGTCGCCACTGCCGCCAACCCGCACGCTTGAGACCGGCACAACCACAGCGTTGTCAATCGATTTGATTTGCAGTTGAATGTTGACAAACTGGCTGGGGAACAGCGCCTGGTCAGCGTTGGTAAAGCGAGCCTTGGCTTTTACGGTGCCGGTGGTGGTGTCTACCTGGTTGTCCAGCGACGCGAACGTACCGGTTCCCAGCGCGTTTGACCGGGTTCGGTCAAAAGCCAACACCTGCCTGGCCGCGCTGGACGACTGCATCACGTCGGCAATGCGGTCTTGCGGAACTGAAAAAACCACATCAATCGGCGTAACTTGCGTGATGACTGCCAGACCATTGGCATCGCCAGGACTGACGGCATTGCCAACGTCAACTGTGCGCAAACCCACCCGCCCGCTTATCGGTGCGACCACGCGGGCGTAGTTCAGGTTGAGCTGCGCCGTACCCACCGTGGACTGGTTGACCATCATCGTGCCTTCAAGCTGTTTGACGAGCGCGGCCTGCGAGTCCACTTCCTGCCGCGCAATCGAGTCCTGCGCCAGCAGTGTTTTAAACCGCTCTAAGGTAACTTTGGCGCTTTCAAGCTGCGCGGCATCACGCTGGCGCTGGCCGGTTGCCTGTTGCAAAGCCAGCTCGTACTGGCGGGAATCAATCACCGCTAAAAGATCCCCCTTTTTGACCATTTGGCCTTCAGTGAACAGCACCTTTTCAAGAACACCTGCAACTTGAGGCCGAACTTTGACGGTAGCCAGCGGAGTGACCGTGCCCAGCGCTTCAAGCGTGACTGGCACGCTGGCTTTTTCAGCGGTGGCCACGCCTACCGTGGTGGCTCCACGCCCAGCCCCGCCAAAGCCGCCGGGGCCGCCACCACCGGGTGCGCCAGCAGGCCCACCAGCACCGCTGCCTGCTGGCGCGGCGGTAGCGGCTGGCCGCGTCGTCAGGTACCAGGCCAAGCCGCCCAAACTCGCCACAAGCAGCGCAACCACCATGGCGCCAACCACTTTGGCACGGCTGCTGACGGGTTTTGGCGGGAACGCATCCGCCTTTGAGGGCTGAGCAGGGTCTTGCGGGTTCATCGAAGTCCTTCAGGGCAAGTCTTGCCGATTTTTATAGTGCCGAGGTGTAAAAATGATTATGACTTCGCACGTTAAACCGCTTGTCAAGCGGCCTGCATGCCGGAGTAAACGAGATGTAACGACTCCTGCGGCTCAAGCAGACGTGAAAAAGGCCCTAAAAAGGGCCTATCTTGGGAGCACGGGCAACGGCTTAACGTGCGCCGCGCTGCGGTGCGCCTGCACCAGGCCCAGCACCTGGGCCAGGCCCACGGCCTGCAATGTGGCGGAAAGTGATTCGCCCCTTGCTCAAATCGTACGGAGACAACTCAAGCGAGACCTGGTCGCCCGCCAGGATGCGAATGTGGTTTTTGCGCATCTTGCCGGACGTGTAGGCAACAAGCTTGTGCCCGTTGTCCAGCGTGACGCAAAAACGTGAGTCGGGCAACACCTCATCGACCAGCCCGTGCATTTCAATCAGTTCTTCTTTAGCCATGTGTGTATTGTCTCTGAAAATTACGTGAATGTTGAATTTAGCTGTCCGAGTCGCCTTATCGGGTGCAAACCGGCGCAGACCGCTCTGCAATCCAGCCAAGCGCATGCTGGGTGGCGTACTGCACGGCCGCAGCGGCGCTCTCGAAAAGATCGGTAAAACGCATCACGCGGTCATGCGTGGCGCTACCTTTACCTGAGCGAATGGACACTGATGCGGCGTAAAGACCAGCGCCCTGAGGCTTGGCCAGCGGCGAGACAAGGTATTTGCCTACCGCAATGTTGTTTGGGGAAATCGTCATAAAAATCAAACCTGAAAAATCTCAGCCAGACCAGTAATTGCCTGGTGTTGAGAGCTGCGTTCACTACGAACGCAAGAAAAAAATCGGCTCATGTAGTCAGAACCGGCGGGGTTCATCAACGGGGATGGTGTTTCAATTCAACAGCTTGAGGCAATGCCGAGCTGGGTGAACCACTAGTGTGCGCAGTGCTTGGAGCAATGCAGGCCAGGTAGAGTGGTTGGTGTTTGTAGGCTTGAAGGCTGTGTGGGCCAAAAAAGCAAGAAACTTTGATTCAAAACGCTGTTGCGTGTCAGAACTCCCATTGTAGCTGCTGAAACGAAGTTTCGCACGGCACTGCTTTGAACGCCAACAGATGCTGCTTTGGCAACCGGAAAAATCAAGAGGAATAGGCCTTTTCTTGGATGAATACGGGCGTAATTAGCTACTTTTTATATAGCAACTAACTGGCGAACACCATCGGCCTGCATGTTTTTACCCAAGCCTCTGGCAATCACCTCGCCGCGCTCCATCACCAAATAGTCGTCAGCCAGCTCTTCAGCAAAGTCGTAGTACTGCTCAACCAGCACAATGGCCATGTCGCCTCGGTCAGCCAACATGCGGATCACGCGGCCAATGTCTTTGATGATGCTGGGCTGAATGCCTTCTGTCGGCTCGTCCAAGATGAGTAATTTGGGTTTTGCGGCCAGTGCCCGCGCAATGGCCAGTTGCTGCTGCTGGCCACCTGACAAATCGCCGCCTCGGCGTTTCAGCATTTGCTTGAGAACCGGAAACAGCTCGAATAGCTCCGGCGGCACAGGCGTACTGCTGCTTTTAGTGGCCAATCCCATGGCCAGGTTTTCTTCAACCGTGAGCCGGGCAAAAATCTCGCGCCCTTGCGGCACAAACCCAATGCCCGCTCTGGCCCGGTTGTACGAAGTGGCGTTTTCAATGGCTTTGCCATCAAACGCAATGCTGCCGTTTTTTATGGGCACCAGCCCCATCAAAGACTTGAGCAAGGTGGTTTTACCGACACCGTTGCGACCCAACACTACGGTTACTTTGCCCAGATTTGCCTCCAGGCTGACGTCGCGCAAAATGTGCGAGCCGCCGTAATATTGGTTAATGTTTTTGACTTGTAGCATCGGGTGTGAGGGTTTGTTGACAGAATCAGCGGCCAAGATACACCTCGATCACCCGCTCATCTTGCTGCACCTGGTCGAGGGTTCCTTGCGCCAGCACTGACCCATCGCAAAGCACGGTAACGATTTCAGAAATAGCTTTAACAAAGCCCATGTCATGCTCCACCACCAACAAGCTGTGCTTGCCTTTCAGGGTTAAAAACAACTCTGCGGTGCGAGC
>JANPDQ010000424.1:0-4278 GCA_031431575.1 Polaromonas sp. | reverse complement strand
TGGCGCAACTGGAGCCAGCGCCTGGCCCTGCCGCTGGAATGGCAAGACGCCGTCATTCGCGCGGCCATCACGCTGAAGTTGTCACTGTTTGAAGACACCGGCGCCATCGTGGCCGCCATGACGACCAGCATTCCTGAAGCGCCCAACAGTGCGCGCAACTGGGACTACCGCTACTGCTGGTTGCGCGACGCGTTTTTTGTGGTGCGGGCGCTGAACAGCCTGTCGGAAATGGGGACGCTGGAAGACTACCTGCGCTGGCTAGGCAACGTGGTGGCGCAGGCCAAGGGCGGGCATATCCAGCCGCTGTTCGGCATTGGTCTGGAGCGTGACTTGCCAGAGTCGATTCAAAGCCACCTTGGCGGTTACCGCGACATGGGGCCGGTGCGCGTGGGCAACCAGGCGCAAGAGCATTTTCAGCATGATGTGTATGGCAATGTGGTGCTTGGTGCGTCGCAAGCGTTTCATGACCACCGCTTGCTGCACCGCTCTGGCGCGGCTGAGTTTGCGCAGCTGGAAGCCGTGGGCGAGCAGGCCCTGCGCAGCTACGACCAGCCTGACGCAGGCATGTGGGAGCTGCGCACCCGCGCACGCGTGCACACGTCGTCAGCGCTGATGTGTTGGGCCGCGTGTGACCGCCTGGCCAAAATTGCCGACACGCTCAAGCAGCCTGCTCGCACCGCGTATTGGCATGGCCATGCTGAAGCCATGAAGACCCGCATCTTGCGTGAATCTTGGAGCGAGGCGCGCCAGGCATTTACCGAGAGTTTCGGCGGCAGCAGCCTGGACGCCAGCGTATTGTTGATGATTGAAGTCGGCTTCATTGACCCGCACGACCCACGCTTTTTAGCGACTGTTCAAGCGCTTGAAATGCAATTGTGTGATGGCCCGTACATGCGCCGCTATGAAGCACCCGACGACTTCGGCAAGCCTGAAACAGCCTTCAATATTTGTACCTTCTGGCGCATTGACGCGCTGGCAAAAACAGGCCGCGAAGACGAAGCCCGGGCGATTTTTGAAACCATGCTGGCAGCGCGCAACCACCTGGGCCTGTTGTCAGAAGACACCCACCCCGCCACTGGAGAAATGTGGGGAAACTTTCCGCAAACCTATTCCATGGTCGGCATCATCAACGCGGCCACGCGGCTGTCGGCTCCTTGGGAATCCAAAGTGTGAGCCAAGGTATGCAAAAAGCATGAGCCGCTTGGTGGTCGTTTCCAATCGCGTGGCTGACCCGCGCAAGTCCGCGGCTGCGGGCGGCCTGGCGGTGGCACTTGGCGAAGCCCTTGCAGTCAGCGGCGGGCTGTGGTTTGGCTGGAGCGGCACCATCGTTGAAGGCGGCGCCCCCGGCGAGGGCGACGTACACACCCAGCACGCTGGCAATGTGACCTTGACGACGCTTGATCTGTGCCGCGACGACCACGACAGCTACTATCTGGGCTACAGCAACGGCGTGTTGTGGCCGGTGTTTCACTACCGGCTGGACCTGGCCAATTTTGACGCTGGCTGCATCGCCGGCTACCGGCGCGTTAACCAGCTGATGGCCCGCAAACTGCTGCCACTGCTGAAACCCGACGACACCATCTGGGTGCACGACTACCACTTGATTCCGATGGCGGCAGAGTTGCGTGCCATGGGTTGCAAAAACCGCATTGGCTTTTTTCTGCACATCCCGCTGCCGCCGCCACTGATTTTGGCTGCAGTGCCGCAGCACGAGTGGCTGATCAAATCGCTTTTTGCCTACGACCTGATTGGCTTCCAAAGCCAGGCCGATGTGGAGCACTTTGCAAGTTATGTTGGCAAGGAAGTCGCTGCGCAAACGCTGCCCCAGCACCAGTTTCGGGCCTTTGGCCGAAAAGTACAAGCCCAGGCGTTTCCCATCGGGATTGATGTGGAAGAGTTTTCGGCGCTGGCGCGCAGCAAAGATGCCACCGACATGTACGAGCGCATGACTACCGAGTATTTGCGCCGCCGCTTGCTGCTGGGCGTTGAGCGGCTGGACTACTCAAAAGGCCTGCCGCATCGGCTGCGGGCGTTTCGGGAACTGCTGAAGAACTACCCTGAAAACATCAGGAGCGCCACCCTCATTCAGATTGCATCACCCAGCCGCGAGGCTTTGGATTCGTACAGCGGCCTGCGCCGCGAGCTTGAAAGCCTGTGCGGCTCCATCAACGGTGACTATGGCGAGCTGGACTGGATGCCGGTGCGCTACATCCACCGCAACGTGGCGCGCAAGCGGTTACCCGGCCTGTATCGCGCCGCTGACGTAGCCCTGGTCACGCCGCTGCGGGACGGCATGAATCTGGTGGCCAAAGAATTTGTCGCCGCGCAAGACCCTGCTGACCCCGGCGTGCTGGTTTTGTCACGTTTTGCAGGCGCTGCAGAACAAATGAAAGACGCGCTGCTGGTAAACCCATACGACACACGCGGCACCGCCGAGAGCATTCAATTGGCGCTGCAAATGCCGTTGATAGATCGCCAGCGCAGGCACCAGCGCCTGCTCGAAGGCGTGCAGAATGAAGACGTGCACTGGTGGCGCAAGAGCTTTTTAAATGCGCTGGCCGCCTGCGACCAGGAGTAGCGCGATTGCCTAAAAAAACTGGCTGATCACACTGGCAATCAGGCTCAGCACAATCGTCGTGGTCAGCGGAATGTAGCGCTCTTTGCCCCACAGCTTGAAGCGCAAATCGCCCGGCAGTTTTCCAAAACCGAGCTTGTTCAGCCAAGGCGTGAGCGCACTGATGAACACCAGCATCAAGAAAATAACGATCATCCAGCGAATCATGGTTTTCTCACAGCGTATGCGTCCGGTCGCCCGTTGCAAACCCCATCGGTTGCCAGGCACCAATATTTTTTGCGCCGAATGCAATCACCTTGAACAACTCACCCATCTCATGCTCATTGACGAGTTTTTGCACCATGGCTCGCTCCGCAAGGCCCACCTCTTCCATGCCGTCGAGCACACCGCAGTTCAATAAGAAACGCCCTTGACCGGTGTAGCCCAGCACGCTCAGACCGGCGTCCTGGCCAGCCATCGCAATGCCGGTGAAGTTCACGTGCGCCGTGATGTCTTTGCTGCCCACCTCTTGCAGCGGATCAGCGTCAACCAAATGCGCGCGGTGGCACATCACCGTGCCCATACTGCGCTGCGGGTGGTAGTACTCATGCTCTGGAAATCCGTAGTCGATCATGAAAATCGCACCCGCCTCCAGCTTGTCAGCCAGGGTGCGGACAAAGCCTTCGGCTTGAGGATGAATCTCCGTGACGTAGTCGTGTGTGCCAACCACCTCAAAAGGCGGTCTCAAATCAGTGATCTGGTCTGCAAACATGAACGGATTGTCATTTGGTGAAGCAGGCCCCGCCGACAGGCCGCCCTTAGGCGGGGCAGCCCCCTCGGGGGGCAGCGCAGTACGCAAAGCGACAAGCGTGGGGGCCACAATCACACCGCGCTCATGCCAGATGCCATCGACACGTGCCAGCAATTTCACAGGCATTGCGTCAAGCACTTCGTTGCCGATTACTACGCCTCCCATAATGTCGGGAAGACCGCTTGCCCAGTGCACTTTGCCGGCGAATGCTGCAAGCCGCTGCTCCTGCCGCGCACGCAAACTGCCCGACACATCGACGATGGTGTAGCGCTCCAGCTGCGGCAGCGCAAGCAAAATCTGTTCGGCCAGCGCACCTGAACCCGCGCCAAATTCCCACACCTCACGCGTGCCGGTCACCTCAAAAGCCTCGGCAATTTGCCGCGCCAGCGCCTGGCCAAAGCGCGGTGTCATTTCGGGAGCCGTAGCAAAATCACTGCCCCCAGCCTGCCCACCGGGCATCAAACCAAACTTGCGCAAGTCACTCGCGTAGTAGCCCAGGCCAGGTGTGTACAGCGCGGCATGCATGAACGCGTCAAAACCAATCCAGCCGCCACCGAGCGTGATGGCCTGCTCAATGTGCGTTTGCAAGGGGCTGGTTAAGATACGTGCCTGAGTCATGGTGTGTTGCCTGACATGAATTGTCTACGATTGTTTTTAAACCCAAGCCGCCATGCAATCCATACTGATCAAAAACAAAGGCCCGGTGGTTTTAGTCACCGGTGCAGCCAAGCGGCTTGGCCGGGACATCGCGCTAGCGCTGGCGGCGGGCGGCTGGCGCGTGGCAGTGCATTACCGCAGCTCCGAGCAAGACGCTATTAATACAGTAGCTGCTTGCGCCCGTAATCATTGCGCTGCAGCCATGTTTTATGCTGATTTAGGCAATGAAACCGATGTAGAAGAGCTTTTACCGCGC
>JANPDQ010000423.1:0-12145 GCA_031431575.1 Polaromonas sp. | reverse complement strand
GGCTTTTTGATGTTTTCGTGTTTGGGGCCTGACACTGCTGTCGAGCTGCGCAATGTGTACCGCGAACTGGGCTGGCCACCCGCTGGCCATGACCTGACCGACATGCACGACTGGGGCGACATGCTGGTGCAAGCCGGTTTTGCCGAACCGGTTATGGACATGGAGCGCATCACCCTGACCTACGAAAGCCCTGCACGGCTTTTGGCCGAGCTGGGCGAAATTGGGCGCAATTTCCATCCGGGCCGATTTGCAGGGCTGCGCGGGCGTGGGTTCAGGGCCGAGCTTGAGCAAGCGGTGGCTAGGGCACTTGTTGCTGGCCCTGATGGCAGGCTGTCGTTGACGTTTGAAGTCATTTACGGGCATGCATTGAAGCCGCAGCCAAAAATCAAAGTCAGTGCCCAAAGCTCCGTTTCAGTTCAGGACATGCGCAGCATGCTGAACAGCCGCGTCAAACCTGAGTAGGAGGCGGTAAAACGGGCGCCACTGGGCCTGACTTTTGGCGCTCCACGGAGCAAACCCAGCTATACTCTTAGAAGAAGATCTTTGGGCATGTTCCCGCTCTTCAATTGACCCTCGCGGGGTCGCAATTTTTTGAGTGTGCCCTGTGTCTTATCCCCCATTCCAGTCAGCCCTGCCAACGTTTAGATTCGCCACGCCGCCTGCCAGCCTTGGAAGCGAGCGCGCCGACGTTCAGTGGCTCCTCAAGCGCAATTGCTCAGTAACGCCGAACCAGCTGTTGGGTCTTTTTTTATCCCTAAGCGTGGTCTCAATGGGAATCGCAACGTTCTTCTGGTTCCAAGGCGCAACGCTTGTCATGCCGTTTGCCTGGTTGGAGCTTTTGGCTTTGGGAGTTGCATTTTCAATTTATGCGCGGCACGCCAGAGACGGCGAGAAAATTGTTTTGCAAGGCTCCCGGCTGGTGGTTGAGCTGGAAACTGGCGGGCGCATGCAGCGCGCAGAATTTAACCGTGAATGGGTTCGCGTTGAGCCCAAAGATGGCGACGGCTCTTTGATTGAAGTGTCTGGCCAGGGCCAATCGGTGCGGGTGGGGCGTCATTTGCGGCCAGAGCTCAGACCCGCACTGGCCCGGGAAATTCGTATGGCCCTGAGGTGTTATTGACATTTGTGTCCCCTCCGTCGGCGCTGCGTAAGCCACACAAACCATGGGTTTACCCGGTAAACTTTATCAGTTGATATTTAGATATTTGGTTGAGTATTAGGTAATTGAGGCAATAAAAGTGATCACGATGAACGTACGTAAAACCTTGAGCAGCGCTGCGCAACTTGCGAATGCTGCGGTTGCATTTGTAACCATTGGCGTAAGCACCGCGGCCCACGCTGTGAAAGATTTGCAGGGTGGCCCAGCAGTCAACCAGCTGAATTTGCACCCAGCGGTGACCAAAATTGCAGCTGAGCAACATTGGCTGCACTGGTTCATGATGATCATTTGCCTGGTTATTTTTGTCGCTGTTTTTGGTGTCATGTTCTATTCCATCTGGAAGCACCGTAAATCGGTCGGCCACAAAGCTGCCAATTTTCATGAATCAACCGCCGTTGAAATTGCCTGGACGATTGTTCCCTTCCTCATCGTTATTGGCATGGCATTGCCGGCAACCAAAGTTTTGGTTGCGCAAAAAGACACCACCAGCGCCGACGTCACCATCAAAACCACAGGTATGCAATGGAAATGGGGCTATGACTACGTCAAAGGCGAGGGCGAGGGCATTGGTTTTGTATCCACGCTTGACAACACCCACCGCGTCATGTCCAACAACGGTGGCCCTAAAGGCGCTGACATTCCCGACAACTACTTGCTCAAAGTCGACAACCCGATGGTGGTGCCGGTCAACAAAAAAATCCGAATCATCACTACTGCCAATGACGTGATTCACGCCTTTGCGGTGCCTGCGTTTGGCATCAAGCAAGACGCGATTCCGGGGTTCGTGCGCGACACCTGGTTTCGGGCGGAAAAAGTGGGTGATTTTTATGGCCAGTGCCAAGAACTTTGCGGCAAAGAGCACGCCTACATGCCGATTCATGTCAAAGTGGTATCCGCTGCTGATTATTCGGCTTGGGTTGCAGGTAAAAATAAAGAAATGGCTGCCAAAGCCGATGATCCATCCAAAGTTTGGGAATTGGCCGATTTGAAGGCCCGCGGGGAAAAGGTTTACGCAGCAAATTGCGTTGCCTGCCATCAAGTTAGTGGCAAAGGCGCTGGTGCGATCAAGGCTCTGGACGGTTCGGCCGTAGTGCTTGATAAAGACCACGCCAAACAAATAGCCATTTTGCTCAACGGTGCCAACAATGGCGCTATGCCAGCGTGGAAGGCCTTGAGCGATACCGACCTCGCTGCAGTTATTAGCTTCACCAAGAACAACTGGTCGAACCAGACTGGCCAGCTGGTTCAGCCTGCCGAATTGCAAGCGGCACGCAAATAGTCGGTTCAGGTACTTACACCCGATCTTTTGACCATACTGTCAATCCAAAATAAGTGAGCCGGGCCAAGCGGCCTGCAAACGTCATCAAAGGAAGAGCTTCATGAGCGCAGTTTTAGACCCACACGGACACGGCACTGACCACGCACACGATGACCATCACGGCGCGCCTTTAGGCTGGCGCAGGTGGGTGTTTGCCACAAACCACAAAGACATTGGTACGCTGTACCTGTTGTTCGCGTTTTTTAACTTGATGTTCGGCGGCGTCTTGGCGCTTGGCATTCGAGCGGAGTTGTTCCAGCCAGGTCTTCAATTGGTGAATCCCGAGTTGTTCAACCAATTGACCACCATGCACGGTCTCATCATGGTGTTTGGCGCGATCATGCCAGCCTTTGTTGGCTTTGCCAACTGGATGATTCCGCTGCAAATTGGTGCGGCTGACATGGCGTTCGCACGGTTGAATAATTTCAGCTTCTGGTTGATGATCCCTGCGGCTTTGATGTTGACGACCTCGTTCTTCTTGCCAGGTGGCGCACCCGCAGCTGGCTGGACCTTGTATGCTCCGCTGACGCTGCAAATGGGTCCATCAATGGACTCCGGTATTTTTGCGTTGCACTTGTTGGGCGCGTCGTCCATTATGGGTTCGATCAACATTATTGTGACGATTTTGAACATGCGCGCTCCCGGCATGACGCTCATGAAAATGCCGATGTTCTGCTGGACATGGCTGATCACTGCTTACTTGCTGATTGCCGTCATGCCTGTTCTGGCTGGCGCCATCACCATGACGCTGACCGACCGCCACTTTGGCACCAGCTTTTTCAACCCCGCCGGCGGTGGTGACCCGGTGATGTACCAGCACATTTTCTGGTTCTTTGGCCACCCTGAGGTCTACATCATGATTTTGCCGGCCTTCGGCATCATCAGCCACATCATTCCAGCGTTTTCGCGCAAGCGGTTGTTTGGCTATGCCTCGATGGTTTACGCTACGGGATCGATTGCGATTTTGAGCTTCGTGGTGTGGGCGCATCATATGTTCACCACCGGCATGCCAGTCACAGGCCAGCTGTTTTTCATGTATTCCACCATGTTGATCGCGGTACCCACCGGCGTGAAAGTGTTTAACTGGATTGCGACGATGTGGAAGGGTTCCATGTCGTTTGAAACACCGATGTTGTTCGCTGTTGGTTTCATTTTCGTGTTCACCATCGGTGGCCTGACGGGCGTGATTTTGTCCGTCGCGCCGATCGATACGCAGCTGCAAGACACCTACTACGTAGTCGCGCACTTTCATTACGTATTAGTTGCTGGTTCGTTGTATGCCATGTTTGCCGGCTACTACTTCTGGTCGCCCAAATGGACCGGCGTGATGTACAACGAAACCCGCGGCAAAATTCACTTCTGGTGGTCGCTGATTTCGTTTAACGTGACGTTTTTCCCAATGCACTTTTTGGGCTTGGCCGGAATGCCGCGCCGCTACGCTGATTACCCCATGCAATTTGCGGACTTCAACGCCATCGCCAGTGTGGGCGCGTTCTTCTTTGGCTTTGCGCAGCTCTACTTCTTCCTGTTCATAGTCGTGCCAGCCATGCGCGGCAAGGGCGAGCCAGCGCGCGCCAATCCGTGGATTGATGAGGGCCAGAAAAATGCCAAAGGTGCTGAAGGTCTTGAGTGGGAAGTCCCGTCACCTGCACCGTTCCACACTTACGAAACGCCACCCAAGCTTGACGCATCTGCGACGCGCGTGGTTGGTTAATTGCTGTTGCTAATCCCAAAAACATGACACTCCCAGACACAGCTGCAAAAAAGAAAAGTAACCTCAGGCTTGGGTTGATCCTTGCCTCGGTTGCGGTCGTGTTCTTTGCAGGGTTTATGGCCAAAATGGTTTTTTTCGGGCGTTGATCGCGAGCTTCGATGTACCTCAAGCGCGAAAATCTCAAAATGGTCAGCAAGCTGGGCGTGATCGTTCTCGCTATGTTTGGCTTTGGTTACGCGCTGGTGCCGATTTACAAAGCGATTTGCGAAATGACCGGCATCAACGTGCTGGCGCTTGGCGACAAGCTGATACCGGGCGCTACGCCCAAGCTACCTTCCAACACGCAGGTTGACTTGAGCCGCGTTGTGACGGTTGAGTTTGATGCCAATTCACGCGGGCCGTGGCACTTCAAACCCGCACAAAATACGATTCAGGTACACCCGGGCGAGCTCACTACGGTCATGTATGAGTTTCAAAATACGCAAAACCGCACGATGTCTGCGCAGGCTATTCCAAGCTACGCACCGATGCAGGCCGGCGCTTACTTCAACAAGCTTGAGTGTTTTTGTTTTAACCAGTACACACTTGCTCCTGGCGAAAAAAAGCAGTGGCCGGTGGCTTTCGTGATTGACCCGAAGCTGTCCAAAGATGTGAAAACCATTACGCTGTCCTACACCTTCTTTGAAGTTGGAGGCCGTGTACCCGCCGCACCGCAGGCAACAAATTCTGTCGGAACCATGCCGGCATTTGGTGGGTGATGGCAGCTGAGCCCACGCCAGTCCACAAGCGCAAGGGTTCGATTTTTCGGACCATCAAGGCTGTGATGTGGTCGTTCGTGGGTTTGCGCGCTCGCGGTGATTATGAAAAAGATATCGCTCAGTTAAACCCAGTGCATATCCTGATTGTTGGCCTCGTTGGCGTAGGTGTTTTCGTTGGCAGTCTGATCTTGCTGGCAACTTGGGTAGTGGGCCGGTAAACCCGCTGCCCGAAATAAAAAAATTGGTTATTTGAAATTAGCGAAAGCAGGAGTTAAAAAAATGTCGTCAGCAACTTCAACCGGTACACCGCACTACTTTGTGCCCGCGCCGTCCAGTCATCCGGTGATGGCATCTATCGGCTTGCTCTTTGTGGTTTTGGGTGCCAGTCAGTGGGTTAACGGTGCAGGTTGGGGCGCCTGGATGCTTGCTGTTGGCATGGTCTGGTGGTTGGGTACTTTGTTTGTCTGGTTCAGGGAGTCGGTGCGCGAAAGCGAAGGCGGCTTGTACGGCTACAAAATCGACTTGTCTTTTCGCTGGAGTATGAGCTGGTTTATTTTTTCCGAAGTCATGTTTTTCGGTGCGTTTTTTACAGCCTTGTGGTGGGCGCGCATGCACTCCGTGCCTGAGTTGGGCGGCCTCGAAAACTCTCTGCTCTGGCCTGACTTCAAGGCGGTCTGGCCATCAAGCGCCGTGGGTGCAACTGCATCACCCGCAGACATCATTGAGCCGTTTCAAACGGTAGGCCCATTCTGGTTGCCCACTATCAACACTGCTTTGCTGCTGACGTCCGGCGTCACCATGACGATTGCGCACCACGCATTGCGTGAAGGCCACCGCGGCCGCACGATCGGTTTCATGTGGCTCACTGTTGTGCTGGGCTTCGTATTTTTGTGCGTTCAAGGCTATGAGTACTACCATTTGTATTCTGACCTGAACCTCAAACTTACCTCTGGCGTGTACGGTTCAACGTTTTACATGCTGACGGGCTTTCACGGTTTTCACGTGTTTGTGGGCATGCTGATGCTGCTGTTCATCACGCTGCGTTTGCAAAAAGGCCATTTCACAGCCGACAAGCATTTCGGTTTTGAAGGTGCCGCTTGGTATTGGCACTTTGTCGACGTCGTTTGGCTTGGACTTTACATTCTGGTGTACTGGCTTTAATTCAGTCAAGCGGCCAACCCGGTAAAAAGGCCGCATTGCGCGGCCTTTGGTTTTTTTCTTTGTGTCGCCTGCTCGGTTGTTTGTTTATTTATTTAAAGGCAGACCAGTGGGTTGTATGTACCCTAGTTTCCAGGCCGTCAAAATGCAAACAAACAGTAGCACCGACAGCCCTATCCGAAAAGTCAGCGCACGCGCCATGTTGCTGGTTTTGGCTTTTCCTTCGGTGCCATCTTTCATCATGAAAAAGAGCGCCATGGCCAAGCTGGCAATGATGGCTAAAAAGGCAGCGGCTACAAGATATGTCATGCGCAGGATTATCAACTGATGACAGGCTTGTCCGGTAAAGCAAGGTTTTGGGTATTGACCATAGCCGCCGTGTTGGTGGCCGCTTTAACGTTTTCGTTGGGCCAATGGCAATTGCGGCGCGCTGCCCAAAAACTCGGATTGCAGTACGCAATTGAAGCCCAAGGCAACTTGCCGATACTAAAAGCGATGGACGTGGCAAGCGCGAAAGACTTGCAAGCGCTTGTGCACCGCCAGGCAACGCTCAAAGGCCTGTGGCGACCCGAACACACCGTGTTTTTAGACAACCGACAAATGCAAGGCAAGCCCGGATTTATTGCCGTTACACCGCTGGTATTGGATGGAAGCGGGCAAATCATTCTGGTCCAACGTGGATGGGTGCCACGTAATTTCGGTGATCGTAGCAATTTGCCGAACATTCAAACGCCCGCCGGGCCAGTGACAGTGCGCGGGCGTATCGCCCCGCCACCGTCCAAGCTTTACGAGTTCAAGGGGTCTGAGTCCGGCCGCATACGGCAAAATCTTGATGTTGTAGCGTTCAGCCGTGAAACCGGTCTGGGCCTGCTCAGTGTTTCCATGCTGCAAACTGGCGTTGCCAATGAAGGCCTGCAGCGCGATTGGGCGCAGCCCAAGGTCGGCACAGACAAGCACTACGGGTATGCTTTTCAGTGGTTTGCTTTGTGCGCGCTGCTAGTTGGCCTTTATATCTGGTTTCAGCTGGTGAACCCCTGGCGTCTTCGCCGACAGCGCGCTCATGAGTCGTATCCCAACCAAGATCAAAATTAATGTCTGACATGTCACCCAAGCCAGTTGCAGCTGCTAATCAAGACGAACCATTAGGCCTGACGGTTCACGCGCTGCCCGTGCCGAACGAAAAATCGGTGAGCAACACAGCGGGTCGCTGGAAAATGATCGCCGTGTTGTTGGTCTGTGCATCGCCAGTAATTGCCTCGTACTTCACTTACTACGTTGTTCGCCCCGAGGGTCGCCGTAACTATGGAGAGCTGGTCACACCGCAGCGTCCAACTCCTTCGATGCCCACGGTCAACCTCGACGGTAAAGCCGGCGATCTGACCGATTTGAGAAAACAATGGCTGTTGGTCAGCGTTGCAAACGCAGCCTGTGCCGAGCCGTGCCAGAAACGGCTGTATTTTCAGCGCCAGTTGCGCGAGGCACTGGGAAAAGAAAAGGGCCGAATCGACCGGGTTTGGCTGATTACCGACAGCGCCCCCGTCGATGCGCGCCTGCTCCCTGCGCTGGCTGAGGCTACTGCACTTCGCGTTTCGTCTGGGCAGCTCACGCAGTGGTTGCCACCTGCCACCGGTCAGCAGCTTGAGGATCACCTCTATCTGGTCGATCCGTTGGGTAATCTGATGATGCGCTTTCCGGCCAACATGGATGCCGCCGGTGCAGCCAAAGCCAAGCGCGACCTTGACCGCGTGCTGCGCGCTTCAGGCAGTTGGGACAAAGAGGGCCGCCAACCGTGACTGAAGCCGCTTTGTACGATTTAAGCCCAACCCTGCGCTTGATGCTTATGGGTCTAGTGATTGCAATGGGCCCGCTGGCGTGGGTGTGGCTCAAAAGCCGCAATGCGGCTGTAACTCAGCGGCTGCGCATGCTGACTTGGGTCACTCTGTTTTTAACGTTTGACCTCGTTGTTTTTGGCGCTTTTACCCGCCTTACCGACTCTGGTTTGGGCTGCCCCGACTGGCCGGGCTGCTACGGCAGCGCCAGCCCACTGGGCGCCTTGTCGCAAATCAAAGAAGCGCAATCCGCAATGCCGTCCGGGCCAGTCACGCTGCCAAAAGCGTGGATTGAAATGATTCACCGTTACCTCGCAACCGGGGTGGGTGTGTTGATTTTGGTGCTGGCTGGCTGGAGCTGGCTTGAGCGCAAAAAAATCAGCATTTCGCCCTGGTGGCCAACGCTGACGCTGACTTGGGTCTGCCTGCAAGGCGCATTTGGTGCGCTCACCGTGACGATGAAGCTGTTTCCCGCTATCGTTACCATGCACCTTCTGGGCGGTATGACCTTACTCGCACTGCTGAAAGTCCAAAGCGTTCGATACGCGCAATCGCATGGCGAGTTGGCGCGCGTAGAGCTGCCCGCAAACATCCGCTGGATAATGCTGGGTACGTTTGCGCTGCTGTGGTTTCAAATTGCTTTAGGCGGCTGGGTGAGTACCAATTACGCAGTGCTGGCGTGCACCGACTTCCCAGCCTGCCAGAACTCCATGTGGCCCGCGATGAATTTCAGCGAAGGTTTCACGCTGTGGCGTGAGCTCGGCGCTGGCCGCAACGGTAACAACATCAGTTTTCAGGCCTTGACGGCCATTCATTACGTTCACCGCCTCAGTTCGTACGTGGTGTTTACAACCATCGTACTGCTCGTACTCAAGCTTTTAAAAATCGATACCATGCGCACATCTGCCAAATGGTTGGCGGGGCTCGCGCTTCTTCAGGCCGCTACGGGCTTGGGCAATGTCCTGCTGGGCTGGCCGCTGCTTGCTGCAGTCATGCACACGGGCGGCGCGGCTGGGCTGGTCGTCGTTATGACCGGTATGGTTGCGGTCACCAAAGGCACTGTTGCGGCTCGTTCAGCGCCCGCTGGCAGAGCAAACGGGCTGCCCGCATGAGCTCTACCCGGACCGCTGCGGTTTTGACAGGGCGAGTGCCTTCAAAATTCAGCCAGTTTTACACGCTGACCAAACCGCGTGTGGTCCAACTCATTGTGTTTTGCGCGGTCATTGGAATGGTGCTGGCCGTCCCCGGCGTACCGACTTTGGCTGACTTGAAGTTGGCATTGATTGCGTCAGCCGGTATATGGCTTGTATCAGGTGCAGCAGCTGCGTTTAATTGTTTGGTGGAGCAAGGCATTGATTCGCGCATGAAGCGCACCGCGATGCGGGCTACCGCACAGGGGCAAATCAGCAGCATGCAAACGCTGGTGTTTTCGAGCGTGTTGTGCGCGATTGGCTCCGCGATTTTGTACGTGTGGGTCAACCCGCTGACCATGTGGCTGACGTTTGCGACCTTCGTTGGCTACGCGGTGATCTACACCGTGATACTAAAACCGCTCACGCCACAAAACATCGTGATTGGCGGTGCCTCAGGCGCTATGCCGCCGGTGCTTGGCTGGGCAGCCATGACGGGCACCGTGAGCCCCGAGGCGCTGATCCTTTTCCTGATAATTTTCTTGTGGACGCCACCGCACTTTTGGGCACTGGCTTTGTACCGCGTGGAAGACTACCGAAAAGCAGGTTTGCCAATGCTGCCCGTCACCCACGGCAATGAATTCACGCGGCTGCAGATTTTTTTATACACGCTGGTGCTTTTCCCGGCGTGCCTCATGCCGTTTGTTTTTCAAATGAGCGGCTGGGTGTATCTGGTGGCGGCAGTGGTTCTGAGCGTGGGTTTTTGCTGGTACGGTTTTTTGCTGTGGCGCAACTACTCGGAAGCGTTGGCGCGTAAAACCTTTCGCTTTTCGCTCATTCATCTGTCTGCGCTGTTTGCTGCGCTGCTGGTGGACCACTACCTTGTCTAGTTTGGAAACCCCGGCATGAATGATTTGATTCCCCGTCGAATTGCTATTAAATCAATAGCTGCTTGCGCCTTATATATGGGCGCTACAGGTCTATTTGTTGCTTGTTCTGAAGAGCCGAAGCTGCAATTCAAAAGCGTCGACCTGACCGGCGCTGACTACGCCAAAGGCTTTTCGCTGACGGACCACAACGGCCAGCTGCGCAGCCTCAAAGACTTTGCCGGCAAAGTGGTCGTGGTTTTTTTCGGCTTCACCCAATGCCCGGATGTATGCCCAACCTCGATGGCTGAACTGGCCAGCATCAAGCAAATGTTGGGTGCCGATGGCGCGAAGCTGCAGGGCATTTTTATCAGTGTTGACCCGGAGCGCGACACGCTGGAAGTGCTCAAGGCGTACATGGTTAATTTTGACCCGACTTTTTTAGCATTGCGCCCTACGCTTGAGCAGCTGCCTGGTGTCGCAAAAGACTTCAAGGTGTACTATAAAAAAGTGGAGGGCCGAACCGCCACCAGCTACAGCATGGACCATTCAGCTGGCAGCTACGTGTTTGATGCGCGCGGCAACTTACGGTTGTACAACCGCTACGGCAGCGGCGTTGAAGGATTGGTGGGGGATATCAAGCTCCTTTTAAAAGCCGCCTGAGTGTTCGAAAGCGCCTCGATATTGCGGTGAAAAAAAGCCAGTCCTAATTTAAGGGACTGGCTTTTTTGCTGAGGCGCTCGGTCAAGAATTACGCAAATTCAGCAAGCGTTTTTCGCATCTTCTTCATGGCTGCAACCTCAATTTGGCGGATGCGCTCGGCGCTCACGCCGTACACCGCTGCCAGGTCGTGCAGCGTCATGCCGCCAGAGCTGTCGTCGTTGACCTTTAACCAACGCTCTTCCACAATACGGCGCGATCGGTCATCCAGCCCCTGAAGTGCTGTCGCAATACCGTCGGTCGCCAAGCTGTCACGCGCATTGGCTTCCATCACCGCGCTAGGCTCTTGGCTGGCATCTGCCAAAAACGCGATGGGGCCGAACGCTTCTTCACCATCGTCGCTCGGGCTCGGGTCCAGCAGCACATCACCGCCTGACATGCGCTGCTCCATTTCAATGACTTCTTCTGGCTTGACGTTCAGGGTTTTGGCCATCGACGCGATTTGGTCTTTGGTCAGCGTGTCCCGGTGCGTCGCCACGTCCGCATCGTCTTTAAAGCCCTGTTTCATCGAACGCAGGTTGAAAAACAACTTGCGCTGCGCTTTGGTCGTCGCGACCTTGACCATGCGCCAGTTCTTCAAAATGTACTCGTGCATTTCGGCTTTGATCCAGTGCAGCGCATAGCTCACCAGACGCACGCCCTGGTCGGGGTCAAACCGCTTCACGGCTTTCATCAGGCCAATATTGCCCTCCTGAATCAAATCGCCGTGCGGCAGGCCATAGCCCAAGTACTTGCGTGAAGTGGACACCACCAGGCGCAAGTGGGAGAGCACTAACTTCTCAGCAGACTCAATGTCATTGGACTCGCGCAATTCGCGTGCAAACGCTTGCTCCTGCTCCAAAGTGAGCATGGGCAGCCGGTTGACTGCAGAGATATAAGCATCCAGGTTACCTAGGGGCGGCAGCATGGACCACGGGTTTGCGTTGGCAACGCCCGTGTTGGCCATTAAATTAGGGGTGGCAAGAGCATAAGACACAGCAAAACTCCTTCGGTAACATCAAATATTAGCACTCTGTCAGATCGAGTGCCAATCAAATGGTTCAATGTGCCGCATAGCCCAAGGCTAATGCGTATAAACCCTAGCTACGACTGTAGCTGAAGTGGACGTTCGCTGCGCGCAGACATCAACGTTGTCTGGCGTAGGACAAGCAGTTGTGCGGCCGTTCAGAACCAGACCACTGCTTACAATAGCTGATGATCAACCTACGCTCTTCATCGGCGGCTCTCAATGCCTCGATCACTTCCTCGACCGTAAAGCCCAATGCGGAATCAACAAATGGCAGGCTGGACATTGCGCAAAAGTTGCTGCTTGCACCGTTCGGTCTGACGGAGGCACACCTCAGCCGCGCACTGGCTGAAATCACTTCGCAAGGCGCAGACGACGCTGACCTGTACTTTCAGTACACCCGCAGCGAAGGCTGGAGCCTGGAAGAGGGCATTGTAAAAACCGGATCTTTCAGTATTGACCAGGGCGTAGGCGTGCGTGCGGTGAG
>JANPDQ010000422.1:0-1548 GCA_031431575.1 Polaromonas sp. | reverse complement strand
AGCTGAGGGGGGTTTTGCCGGTTTTGGGGCCATTTTCAGGCATCATTTCCGCCTGTAGCCCAATAGATACGGGCGTAAGCAGCTACTGTTTTAATAGTGATTGGTGCTAACGGTGTTGCAGCTCAACCATGCCTTGCCTGGTCACCATGGCTTTGAACTCACTGTCAGCCTGATTCCAGTCAACCAGGCCTCTACATCACTTAACAGGCCATGCTTTGCGGCCAGCCCGTACATCTGGCGGCGCTGCATGATCTCAGGCTCTTCTGTGCCGAGGTAATGCATCATCCAGCGGCGCAAGACCTTCCAGCTTTGTTCATAAACCACTTCAAAGTTCTGAATAACACCAGAACGGGTGGTCTCGATCAAATCAATGTCTGAACCTGTCAACACGCGGTCGTATACGGCAATAGCGCGTTGCAAGGCGGCTTGGGTTTTTTCAAGTTGGTTCAACGATACCGTCATGGAGCGAAGTGTATTGGCAATCGGTTGGCCTGCGCCATCGCTTTGCCGCCGCCAACCAAGCGGCGCTGTCTGACAGGCTGGGGCAGCGGGGGTCTTCACAATGAAATTGGCCGGCCTGACTGACCCGGCCAAACCTTCCCCAACCTCCAAGGAAACCGACATGAAAACCAAGCAAAACCCGCGCGACGACCAAGCTGCGCATACTGGCAAGGTGGCAAACGACCACAACAAGGTGGGAGAGCAACCGTTGACGCAGAAAAACGAGGCCAAGCGCACGCCTGACAGCCGAGGAGACCGCGAGGCGCACATTGGCAGTGGCAACCAGACGCAGTCGCGCCGGGGTGCTACAGGGCGCTAAAACGAGGGTTTCGGGCATCATTTAGGCATAATTCATGCCTGTAGCCCAATCTATACAGGTGGTAGCAGCTACTAAAATTATAGCTGCATGTAGCTGTAATTCCCGTGGTGGCAGGCGAGTCAGGCACTTTTATTGCTCTTGAATAAGCCCGCCACCGCGCCCACCTGCCACGCATGAATCTTTACCCGCTTGTTTTCATCCTCGCTTCGCTGCACGCTTTTATTGGCTGGCGGTTAGCGCCTGAGTTGGCTGCGCCTTGGGGCTGGGTGCTTGGCGTGGGGCTGGTGCTTTCAACTTTGCTGATGCCACTTGGCGTGCTGGCCGGCCGGGTTGCGCGCCAGCCGTGGGCTGACCGTTTGAGCTGGGTGGGGCTGCTGCTGATGGGCTTGTTTTCGTCGCTGTTTGTGTTGACGGCTTTGCGTGATGTGGTGTTGCTGGGCGCTTGGGTGGTCGATGCGATTGGGCTGGCAGAACTGCCGCTGGCAAGCTTGCGCACTTTGAGCGCACAAGCCGTGCCGCTGGTGGCACTTGGCGTTACGGCGGCGGGGTTTTTCAACGCGCGGCGCACGCCTGCCATTGTGCGGGTAGATGTGCCGATTGCCGGGCTGCCTGCTGCGCTGCATGGGTTTACGCTGGCGCAAATCAGTGATGTGCATGTGGGCCCGACCATCAAACACGCTTTTTTGCAGCGCATTGTGGCCAAAGTGAACACGCTGGGCGCGGACGTG
>JANPDQ010000421.1:0-3104 GCA_031431575.1 Polaromonas sp. | reverse complement strand
GAGCGGCCGTATCCCAACCACATGCGCATTTACTACTACCGCAGCCTGCCAGACGAGCCGCGCATTCCGTTTGACGAGGCCATCACTTACCAAGACGCGCATTTGGTAGTAGCGGACAAACCGCATTTTTTGCCCGTTACGCCGTCGGGCCACTACCTGCGAGAAACACTGCTGGTACGGCTTAAAAAGCGTCTTGGCATTGACACCCTCATTCCCATTCACCGAATCGACCGCGAAACCGCCGGGCTGGTGATGTTCAGCGTTGAGCCCGCAGAGCGCAACGCCTACCAGGCCATGTTCAGGAACCGCACCGTGCACAAACACTATGAAGCGATTGCCCCAACGCGGCTAGATTTGACGTTTCCCGTCACCCGCAAAAGCCGCATTGTTGAAGACGAGCCGTTCTTCAGGCAGCGCGAAATTGCTGGCGCGGCGAACAGCGAAAGCCGAGTCGATGTGCTGCAAATATTGGGCGACCACACGCGGTACTCTCTTAGCCCGGTCACTGGTAAAAAACACCAGTTGCGTGTGCACATGAATGCGTTGGGCCTGCCGATTTTGAACGACCGCATGTACCCGCCCGTGGCCGACACTCCGCTAGATAACTTCAACGCGCCGCTGCAGTTGTTGGCCAAGTCGATCGCCTTTATCGATCCCGTGACGGGCGAGCAGCGTGCGTTTGAAAGCAAGTTGCGCTTGCAGATGTAGTAAGAGTTCCCGATCGATTCGCCCCTAATTCCTAACCGGATATGCTCGGGTTCCAAATCACAACCCAGCCCATTTAACGTGCCGCTTACCAACCCACCCCTGTCTCCAAAATTTATCGACGCTGTCGCGCCCCTCGCTGGCAATAACGCAGGCGTAATTCGCGAATTGACCGAAGGCCTGCTTTCGCCCCAGGCCAGCGTGCAGCCCAAGTACTTTTACAACGCGCTGGGCTCAAAGTTATTTGAGGCCATCACCCAGCTTGACGAGTATTACCCCACCCGCACCGAGGCTAGTATTTTTGAAGCGAATTACAGCAGCATTGCCCGCGCGGTACACGACGCTGGCGTACGAAATGCATGCCTGATTGACCTCGGCGCGGGCAATTGCGCAAAATCTGCCGCGTTGATGCCGCACCTTGCACCCAAGCAATATGTGCCAATAGATATCTCGGTAGATTTTTTGCGTGAAGCAGCAGCGGGGGTGCAATCCAGCTTTCCTGCGCTGGACATCGTCGGCGTCGGTATGGACTTTTCAAGCAAGCTAAACCTACCAGATGCCGTGCAAAAGCACGACCGCGTGTTCTTTTATCCGGGTTCGAGCTTGGGCAACTTCTCACCAACCGAAGCGCTGGCCTTTTTGCAGCAACTCACCGAGCCGGCGCAGGGCAACGCCAGCGGCTTGCTGCTCGGTATTGATTTGGTGAAAGACGCTGCAACCCTGCAATCGGCCTATGACGATGCGCTGGGCGTGACCGGCGCTTTCAATAAAAACGCCCTGCTCAATATCAACGACGTGTTGCAATCGAATTTTGACGTGCAACAGTGGGTGCATGTTGGCTTGTTCAACGCAAAAGACTCGCGTGTTGAGATGCACCTGGAGGCGATTTGTGAATTGACGGTGCAATGGCCCGGCCATGAGAGGCGCTTTGCCAAAGGCGAGCGCATTCACACCGAAAACTCGTACAAGTACTCGCTGCAAGGCATTTCAGCGCTGCTCAAACAAGCCGGGTTCAACAACGTAACCCACTGGCTTGACCAGAAGGGCTGGTTTGCGGTGCTGTGGGCTTCAAATTAGGCGCTACCTAAAAAGCAGGATAGAGTGCAAAAAACAGCGAAAAACGTCTAATTTAATCCAAAAGTGCCTCTAGCCCAATAGAAATAGGCGTAAAAAGCTATTAAATTAATAGCTAAATAACTACTCGCTAAACCCGCTCAGTCACCCAAGCCAGCACCGACTTCAAAGCATCTGGCACTTTTGAAGCGTCGGTGCCGCCAGCCATTGCCATGTCGGCCTTGCCGCCACCTTTGCCGCCGACTTGGCTGGCAACAAAGTTCACCAGCTCGCCAGCTTTGACTTGCGCCACGCTGTCAGCCGTTACGCCGGCGGCAATTTGCACCTTGTCGCCATCCACAGCAGCTAGCACGATCACGGCGGTTTTGAGCTTGTCTTTTAGCTTGTCCATCGTGTCACGCAAAGTCTTGGCATCAGCGCCTTCGAGCTTGGCGGCCAGTACCTTGATACCTTTGACATCCACCGCTTGCAGCATCAGCTCGTCGCCTTGGCTTGAAGCCAGTTTGCCTTTGAGTGCAGCGACTTCTTTTTCTAACGCCTTGACGTTATCGAGTACTTGGTCGATGCGGTTTTGCAACTCGCTGGGGCTGGCTTTGAGAGAAGATGCGGCAGCGCCAACCGTGGCTTCAAGCGATTGCAAATAGGCCAGGGCCGCGCTGCCGGTCACAGCTTCAACACGGCGAACGCCCGAGGCCACGCCGGATTCAATGACGATTTTGAAAACGCCAATGTCGCCCGTGCGGCCTACGTGGGTGCCGCCGCACAGCTCTTTACTTGAACCGATGGTCAACACGCGAACGGAGTCGCCGTACTTTTCACCAAACAACATCATGGCGCCGGTTTTTTGCGCTGCCTCCATGCCCATTTCGCTGGCGTCGGTGGCCGCGTTGGCCAAAATTTCAACGTTGACTTTTGCCTCAATCTCACGAATCTGCGCATCAGTCACGGGCGCGTTGTGGGTAAAGTCAAAACGGGTTTTGTCGGCATCGACCAAACTGCCCTTTTGCTGCACGTGCGTGCCCAGCACTTCGCGCAGGGCCTTGTGCATGAGGTGGGTGGCGCTGTGGTTGCGAATGGTGGCTGCGCGAATAGCAGTGTTGACCTGCGCGGTAACGGCGTCGCCAACCTTGAGCGTGCCATTGCTAACGCTGCCGTGGTGGCCAAAAACATCGGCTTTGATTTTTTGGGTGTCGTCCACAGCGAACGCTGCGGTTGCAGAAGAGATGGAACCTTGGTCACCCACCTGCCCGCCGCTTTCGGCATAAAACGGCGTGGTGTTGAGCACCACAATGCCGTTTTGGCCAGCGCTCAAAGACTGCACGGCT
>JANPDQ010000420.1:0-7059 GCA_031431575.1 Polaromonas sp. | reverse complement strand
ACCAACCCGCATTTGGGACTTGGTACTGATTAAAACGGTGCTGATTCATATCAACCCAACCGAATTGCCACAAGTGTATGAAGCCTTGTACCGTAGCGCGGGGCAGTATATTTTGGTGGGAGAGTACTACAACCCGAGTCCGGTTGAAGTCAGTTACCGGGGCCATTCGCAGCGGCTTTTCAAGCGCGATTTTGCGGGTGATTTGATGGCTGCCTACCCTGACTTGCGCCTGGTCGACTATGGATTTATTTACCGCCATGACCCCGTGATGCCGCAAGACGACATTACCTGGTTTTTGCTGCGCAAGACGGGAGTGCCAGCATGACAAGCGAGCCACGCAAGTACGAAGGCACACCCATGTCGCGTCTGACGCCGACTGTGCCGTCAGACGCTCTTCCCGCCGGCAAGCCATTTCCCCACCTTCAGTATTGCATTCGCTGCTGCGTGCCGCAGACGCAAGAAGGTGTGGTTTTTGATGAGCTTGGCGTGTGCCAGGCGTGCCAGTCGGCCGAGCAGAAAATTCATATTGACTGGGCCGAACGCGAGCGCGATTTGCGCCGCACGCTTGACGCTGCCAAGGCCAGCGCTGGCAATAATTACGATTGCATTATTCCCATCAGTGGAGGCAAAGACAGCACTTTTCAGCTGCACGTTCTGACCAAGGTTTATGGAATGAAGCCGTTGGCCGTGACCTTCAGCCACAACTGGTACAGCGAAACCGGTTGGTACAACTTGCAAAACTCGCTTGAGCAGTTCAACGTGGACCACATCATGTTCACGCCAAACCGCAGCGTGGTGAACCGAATTGCCAAGCATTCGTTAGAAGGTATTGGCGACTCGTGCTGGCATTGCCATGCGGGTGTGGGCGCGTTCCCACTGCAGGCCGCTGTGCGCTTTAACATTCCACTTTTGGTTTGGGGCGAGTCGATTGCCGAGAGTTCAGGGCGAGCAACTTACAAAACACCTGTACGTAAATTTGACCGCGAATATTTCACAAAGGTGTCGGCTAAGCTGCGGCCAGACCAAATGGTGCGGGACGATTTGTCTCAGCGCGACCTGTACCCATTTAATGTTCCATCGGCCGAAGAGTGCGAGCGCGTGGGCGTTTACGGCATTCACCTGGGCGACTATATTTTTTGGGACGATGAGCGGCAAACCGAGTTTGTGCGCGACACCTACGGCTGGCGTGAAACGCAGATTGAAGGGTCTTACAAACGCTACAAAAGCGCGGAATGCATCATGCCGGGCGTGCATGACTTTGCGAATTACCTCAAACGTGGCTACGGACGCGCTACTTTTCACTCCAGCGTAGACGTGCGTGCCGGTTTGCTCAGCCGGGACGAGGCGTGGGAGCTGATTCGCCAGAACGACGGCGTTCGGCCTGAAGGGCTTGACTACTATTTAAAAATCACCGGCATGACGGAAGAAGAGTTTTTTCTGACCATGGAAAAACACCGCCGCGCGGAGCTAAAAAAGACCGTCATTCCGATTTACCCGAAGCGTGAGGCAAATGAAGAGCGCCTGGTGCCGCACCCGCAGCAGCTGATTGAGAAGGTCATGCTGGCTACCGCCGCTGACCCTACTGGTGGCGCTGACGAGAAATCAACGTCAGCCGCACCATCGAGCTTTGATAACGATGAGTCAGCGTGATGAATAGTTTCGCAACGTTACCAAGCATCGCCACTGTGATCGACGGCTACCGCAACGGCAGCCTTACCCCGCTTGATGTTGCCGAGCACTGCGTCGCGGCGGTCAATGCGCACGAGTCTTCGGTGCATGCATGGGAGTGCTTTGACAGTCAGCGTTTGATCGATCAAGCTAAGGAAGCCACGCAGAGGTTGCAAGCAGGTGGCGCGCCGCGTGCGCTTGAAGGCCTGCCCGTGGGCGTGAAAGACATTTTTAACACTGCTGACTTCCCTACGCAAATGGGCAGCGCGCTCTGGGCAGGATTCACACCCGGCAACGACGCACGCGTGTTGTACGACATGAAGCGTTTGGGCGCGATCGTGCCGGGTAAAACCGTAACGGCTGAGTTTGCGGTGCACTCGCTCGGCAAGACGCTGAATCCACATGACGCCGACCGCACGCCTGGCACGTCATCTAGCGGCTCTGCTGTTGCAGTTGCGACCGGCATGGTACCGGTGGCGCTTGGCACACAAACCGCTGGCTCCATCATCCGGCCAGCGAGCTTTTGCGGCGTGTGGGGTTGCAAGCCGTCGTTTGGTTTGGTACCGCGCACTGGCATGCTCAAGACCACCGACAGCCTGGACAGCGTGGGATTTTTTGTCAACCATGCCGCTGACCTGCTGCCTGTTTTTGATGCGATCCGCGTGCACGGCAGAAACTTTCCTCTCAGTGACGCTGCCCTGAGCGATAGTGCCCGACAAGCACCGCCGCAACAGCGTCCCTGGCGCGTTGCAATTGTTAAGCCCCACGTTTGGGAGCATGTGCCCGGCTATGCCGATGAAGCGTTTAACGCCTGGTGCACGAAGCTTGCAGCTCACCCCCGCTTTGAAGTGGAGCACGCAACGCTACCGGAGCGCATGGCCGATGCGCACACCGTGCATGAAACGATCTACAACAAAGCGTTGGCCTACTATTTCAAAGAAGAGTTTAAGCGCGCCGAGCTGATCTCTCCGGTCATGAACCGGCTGATCAGCGCGGGGCAAGTTGTCAGCGTTGCTGAGTACGAGGCGGCGCTTGAAGAGCAGGTGAGCTTGGCGAGGTTGATGGACAAATTTTTCACTGGGCAAGCCGAAGCATCCGCCAATAGTTCGCAGTTCGATGTGATGCTGACGCTGAGCACTGCTGCCGAGGCCCCGCTCAGAAGTGTCGAAGAAGCGCCGGACTCCGCGTTGATGTGGACATTGACCCACCTGCCAGCGGTAAGCGCCCCGGTTTTCTCGTCACCCGAAGGCCTGCCATATGGATTGCAGTTGGTGGCGCGTCGCTACAACGATCCCTTGCTGTTTCGCTTTATTTCTGAGGTCGAGCAATTGGGGCTTCTGTAGCAGGCGCTAAACAAGATCACGCAGGTGCACTATCCCGGCGTGTGGAAGCCGACATGTCGGCGCTTTGAGTGGCAGGGTGCCCAGTACCTTTCGACCAGCGGCCAAGGCAACCACCATCGCTGCGGTCTCGCATCCGGCCACCCATTCAGCGCGGCCAATCGCCTCGCTCAGGTTTGGCGACGTGTCCATACTGATGCCATGCTTTGCGTTTTCGTTCAGCCACGCTGCGTATTTGCCTTCAGGATCTGATGGGTGCGGACGCAGGCGGATTTGCAATCTTCCCGAGCTTGCCACTTTGCTTAAATTACTGACGAAAAAATCGAGCGCGTCAAATTCTGCAGGCTGCCTGCAACCTGGCCAGCTGAAGCGAAGGGGCTCCAGAACGTACAGAAGTTGACCAGCCGTAGACGCTGACAACGCCGCGATGTGAGTGACTTGGGATTGAAGATATCGATTTGGCAGCAGCCGAATGCTCTGGCCCTGAAAGCAGGTTGCAGCGATATCCAGCGCGTACGAGTCGGTAACCCAAAGCTCGTCTGGCAGTACTGACGCTCCTTGGCGCTCAAAGCGCGCAGGGTAGTTCACCCAATGGTCTATCACGGCAACGCTGGTGAGGCCGAGATTTTTGGCGCACTTGCGGGCATCGTGTTCAAGATCAGTTGCCCAACCTGTCCCACTCAAAACTGAGCGGGCAGTTAACATTGCATCGCCCAGCGTCCAGAGCGCCGACTCTTTAAAGCCGTGTTGCATCCAGAGCCTGGCTGCTGGCCCTTGCATCACAGGTAAAAATTTGACTTGCGGTGCTGACTGCATTTCGGCCAAAACGATGTTTGCCGCGCCGGCATCGTGGCAGACGACTGCTACCGGCTGTGCCATCGTGTTTAACTCAGGCATCAGCGAACTTTGCGAAATAAAGGATGTCGTGTGGAACTCCGTCAACCAGCTCTTGCTTGCTTCTCTGCCCGTCAGGCAGCATGCCAGATTTCGCTGCAAGGCTTAGCATGGGGACGTTGCAGGCGAGCGTACCAGCTGTGATTTTGCGAATATGGGTTTGAGCAAGTAGATGGTGCAAAAGTGTTGTCCAAGCGTCTAGCCCAAAGCCTTGACCCCAGGCAGAGCGATCACCAATCAAAATACCCATGTCCGCTGTGCGGTGCATGGTCGAGATGTAGGCAGTCATGGTGCCAATGGCATTTCCAGTTGACTTGTCTCGCACCGAAAAAAACAGGTTGGGACAGTTCTCAAAAGTTGCAAGGTAGCGCAGGCTACTTTGCCGATCGTGGCGCAGAAAGCGCTGGTTGCTCAAGCGCATCGTTACCGGATCATTTAACCAGCCGACGTAGGTGTCGGTGATGTCGCTCGCACTGAAGCGCTGCAGTACAACTTTGTGTCCAGAAAGGGAAGTCATGTCGTGGTCTTTACTCGTACCGCAAAACCATGAGGTCCTTGCTACTTTGACGCGCGCAGCACATCCAGGTTGGCCCACACTTTTTCAAATGCTCCGACTACCAGCGCGACATCTTCACTGGAGTAGTCGTTCAGGCAAATGTTCAGGCTCATGAATGTTTCAGCATGCAGTTTTTCCGCTACCGGGCAAATACCACGCTCATAGGTGACGTCTCGTCCGCAATACGGCGAGTTCCAGGGAAAGCCTTTGGTGCCGTAGGCTATGCGCTGCTGAAACAGCGGGTAAAGATGCACATTCTGGTAGCCACTGCCAACCCCGGGAACACCCTCAGCCCTAAGCGCCGCAACGATTTTTTCTCTGCTCACGCCCAGCTTCGCGGTATCGAGCGTAATGCCGTAGATGTAGTAAACGTGAGTACAACCCTCGCTAACTTTTGGCGTTGCCAAACCTGACAGAGTGCCGAGCCCTGCGTTCAATTCAGTGGCAACTCGTTGGCGGCTTTGGATATTGGGCACCAACTTTTTCAGTTGCTCCGTGGCTATCGCCGCCTCAATTTCTCCCATGCGAAAGTTTGAACCGAGCATATTGCAAAGCACCTGCGGGTCGCTGCTGTCGACCACCGCTTCCGCGTGGTTTCTGATCATTTGCATCCGCGCGGCGTAATCGTCACTGTCGGTGACAAGAATTCCACCTTCACCGCAGTGGATATGCTTGTGATAGTTCAAGCTGAAGCCGCCAATGTCGGCCAGCGTGCCGGTAGATTTTCCATAGTAGTCCGCGCCCGGTGATTGCGCCGTGTCGCCCAGCAACTTCAAGTTGTGGCGGGTTGCGATGTCCCTAAGCGCTCGCATGTCACTGGACTGACCAAAGATATCCACTGCCATGATGGCTTTGGTCCGTGGGCTGATGCACTTTTCAACACTTGCTGGGTCAAGGTTGAAGCTGACGGGGTCAATATCAGCAAAGACCGGGATGCCGTTCCATTGCAAAATTGCGGTTGCGGTTGCCACCATGGTCCAAGGCGTGGTGATGACCTCATCCCCTGGCTCCAAGCCAATTGCGCCAACCGACGCTGTTAGTCCTGAAGTCCATGAGTTGACCGCCACAGCGTGTTTAACGCCAAAGTATTGCGCCGCTGCTGCTTCAAAGGCTCTGACCCTAGGCCCACCCATAAAAGCCTCGCCGCGCGCGCCGATGTAGCCCGACAGCACACCGCTGCGGAGCACCTCAGTAACGGCTGCGACCTCTTCGTCGCCGATGGTATTAAATGCTTTGAAGCTCGCGTCAATAGCGGGTTTTCCGCCCATCAGGGCTAATGTTGGTGTGTACATGGAATGGATTACTTTTTAGGGGGACTTTTGTCTGTAGTGCCTAAGCTGCGACATGCTTCAACTCTTGGGAGATTTTACGGTGTTCCACAATTTGGCTGATGCAGAGAAGCTCATCCTGTGGGTGGTTGCGGACTTTCATATCACGCACCTCATGAGTCCGTGAATGTGATGCGGCTGTTTTCAGGCAACACCCAAAGTGTCTGTAGCTTGAGACGATTGAGAAGCTTGCGCCAGTATCTGCTGGCAAATTTGCTGAGCGTTCAGCGCACTTGCGCCTGTACTTGCAAGGGCTTCTCCGCTCGTCACTGCCTTATAAATATTTGCTATAGCGTTGGTCATGGACTGCAGGTACGCGCCTTCAGCAATTTGACCTGCGTCCAGCGCCTGATAACCCGTAAATTGCAGACTCGGAGTGCTCAAACGTGTTCGCCAATGCAGGCCACCGTCTTCCATGGCGACAACGCCACGCTGCGTCACTACCTGCAATTCAAAAAGTGAATAGTCGCCGGCGTTGCCACAGGTCAAGGCGATCGGTACGCCTGCAGCGGTCACCAGATTCGCTGGAACGCTCGGGTCCGATTTCGAATAATCAAAGCACGGTGTACCGCAGTCGATGAGTGTGAGCGGCCCGAACAGGTCCTGCAGAAGGTCAATCATATGGCTGCCGTTGTTCAGCACACCCTTGTTGTACTGGCCGGAAACCGAGCGAATTGCGCCCCAGTGCCCCGTGTTTAGCTGGTTGCGCAAGCGCGTAACTTCTGGGTCCCACCGGCGGTTGTGATTGACCGCCAAAAGCACGCCTTGATCAGCACATTTTTGCATCAGACTTTGTGTTTGCGCGATGTCGCTACAGACCGGTTTTTCGCAAAAAATCAATTTGGGCGCTAGACGTAACGCAAGCAGCGCATGGTCGTAGTGGGTGGCCGTGGGGGAACAGATGCTAATTACGTCAAAGCGATTAGAGCTAGCGGTTGGTTCGTGCGCCAGCAGTTGCTCTAACGACGCGCAGCCGTCTGCGACTTTCCAGCGCTTCATGAATGCAACACGCTTGTCGTTATCGGGTTCCACACAAGCGGTGATGGAAAAGTGACCATGGACTGCGTAAGCTCCCGCATGGGTCCGCGCCATTGCCCGCGCGCTGTTTTCGGCGTCAAAACCGCTGGCAATGTTGCCACAACCGATGATTAGTACATTCAGCATTTATTTTGATCGCTCCTTAACCTGGCGCTGCCTCACATAGCCCGCCACAACGCGCGGAAAATTTTTAGATTAGCCGACAACTTTCGACCGAAACGTGGCTTGTCTAAAC
>JANPDQ010000419.1:0-2246 GCA_031431575.1 Polaromonas sp. | reverse complement strand
CGCAGACCAATTGACCGGCATGGTCGTGACCCATTTGCGTGATGGTTTTGATTTTGATGCGACCCCTGAAGAAATGATGCCCGCCGCTTGGCGCGACTGGCTGGGCACGCGCCACGTGCTGCCGGTTTTACCCAGCGGCACGGTGGTGCAGTGGGTCGATGCCATCAAACAATCAGCGTTGAATTTGCCTGAGCCAACTGCCAGCGGCCAAGACCTTGCCGTGTTGCCCTACACCAGCGGCACTACTAGCTTGCCCAAGGGATGCATGCACACGCATGCGTCCATCATGCACAACGCAGTAGGCACCGCACTGTGGGGCAGCGCAACGTTTGAGAGCGTGATTTTGTCGGTGGTGCCGATGTTTCACATCACCGGGCACGTGTCGGTGATGCACGCCACGATTTACGGCGGCGCAACGCTGCTCATCATGCCGCGCTGGGACCGCGAGCTGGCCGGGCATTTGATTTCACGCTGGCGCGTCACGCACTGGACCAACATTCCCACCATGGTGATTGACCTGCTGGCCAGCCCGCACTTTTCCGACGGGCCGCCCCTAGGAAAAGACAGCCCCCTCGGGGGGCAGGGCAGCGCGCGTAGCGAGCAACCGTGGGGGCACCAGTCCGGCAAGTTTGACCTGAGCAGCCTGGTCTACATCGGCGGCGGCGGCGCGGCCATGCCGCAGGCGGTTGCGCAGCGGCTGTTTGACAACTACGGCCTGCATTACGCCGAAGGCTACGGCCTGACGGAAACCGCAGCACCATCGCACAGCAACCCACATGACGCGACCAAGCAGCAGTGCCTTGGCGTGCCGTTTATAGGGGTCGATTCGCGCGTCATTGACCCGACAACGCTTGACGAAATGCCGCAAGGCGAGCAGGGCGAAATCATCATGAGCGGTCCGCAAATTTTCAGTGGCTACTGGAAGCGGCCAGATGCCACGGCAGAGGCTTTTACTGAGATTGATGGCAAACGGTTTTTTCGCTCGGGCGATTTGGGCCGGGTCGATGAAGACGGCTATTTCTTCATCACCGACCGCTTGAAACGCATGATCAACGCGTCAGGCTTTAAAGTCTGGCCCGCAGAAGTTGAAGCGCTGATGTTCAAACACCCCGCCATACAAGAAGCCTGCATTATTTCAACCGTCGATGCTTATAGGGGTGAGTCAGTAAAAGCCGTTGTGGTGCTGCGCGCTAGCTTCAAAGGCCAGGTCGCAGAAGTTGAAATTATCGACTGGTGCAAAGCCAACATGGCGGCCTACAAATACCCGCGCGTGGTGCAGTTTGTGGATGCACTGCCTAAAAGTGGCGCAGGCAAGGTCATGTGGCGGGCGCTGCAAGAGGCGGAGGTTGCGAAGGCCGTTTGATTGCAAAATATATGCAAAAAGTGCTTTTAGCGCAATAAGTAAGGGCGCAAGCAGCTATTAATAAAATAGCAAACTTGATCAGCCCAGGTCTACGTTTTGCGTTAAAACCAGTGTCATGAAAACACTGTTCGGATCTTCGGCGTAGCCTTCAAACGGTTCACAAAACTCAAAACCAAACTTTGCGTATAGGGCTTGCGCAGGCTTGAAGGCTGTCATTGATCCCGTTTCCAAACTCAATCGGCTGTAACCACGACGCTGTGCTTCATCAACAATCGCCTGAAGAAGCTTTGATGCGACGCCCGAACGCAACTGCCCGGTAGTGGTGCGCATGGATTTAACTTCACCATGCTCAGCATTCAATTCCTTCAAAGCGCCGCAGCCCAGCAAGTTAGCGCCTTCCCAAGCGCTCCAGAAGGTGATGTCTTGTTTACGTAGCGCTTCAAGGTCTAGCGCATGAATGCTTTCTGGGGGAGAAACAGCGCGCATGCCACGCAGGTGCTCTTCAAGAAGTGCAGCTATTTCTGGGCCGCGAAGATCATCAATTTTCACAAGCATTTGCAAACTCCAAAATCTAAAACTCTAAATCCTGGCCGTCAACTGCTTCGGTGTGATCTCCACCGAATCAGTGGTCGTACTCATCCACACCGTGCCGTCTTGCACCGTCACTTGCAGCTGCATGCTGCGCTCGGCCAGCTTGGCCAGAGCCTGGCTTTGCGCCGCTTCGATTTGCCACACGACCAGGTTGCTGGCGCGGGTGAGTTTGGTTTCAATGCCTTTCCACCAGACCTGCGTGCTGCTTGAAAAGCTGTAAGCTGTGACGCGGTCGGCCTTGCTTGCAGCCTTCATCAGCCGTTTGTCGTCGGGCTGGCCAACGTCTATCCAG
>JANPDQ010000418.1:0-5705 GCA_031431575.1 Polaromonas sp. | reverse complement strand
CGTTCGGGTGGCCGTTGATGATGAGAATTTTTTTGTGGGGCGCTGTGTTGCTGGAGACCATGATGGATGCCGTGATTAAACTTACGGCGTAAGTCTAGCACGTAAACGTACAGCGTAAGTCCAGACTAATCCGCTTCACGGCGGCTCAGACGTGCTTCAAGACAATCCGCTGCTCTTTAAAAACATGTCGAGCCCCAGCTCAAAGGTGCGCTCGAATTCTTCGGGTTTGAAGTAACGCCCGGCGTCTGCCACTTGGGGAAAGTTTTGCAAAAGATCTTCATCACTCACAGGCTGCATAGACGATGTGCCGTTACCGTAGCCGCTGATTTCATCAAGGGTAGCGCCCAGTACAAAGTAGCAAAGCACGCGAAACTGCCTTGCACAAACCTCCGGCTTGAGCCCCGCATCATGAAAGCAGGCCAGGATTTCTGCAAGAAAGCTGGCACCGGTTTCTGAATTCCAGCGGTGCATCGACAAATATGGATACAGGCGCGGATGGGCAAGCGCAGCAAGCCGCCACTGGCGCGCGATGTTGCGCACCCGTGTCTTGGGCAACAGACGCCGCTGCGGGAGCTGAATGGACGCAAGCACTCTGTCAACCAGTGCATCCAGGATATGCGCTTTGCTTGGAAAGTGGTGGTAAATACTCATGGCCTGGCAACCCAGCCGCTCGCCCAATCGCCGCGTGCTGAAAGCGTCCAGCCCATCTTGCTCGATCAAAGCCAGCGCTGCATCTTCAATCAACTCACGGGTGAGAGCAACTCGGGGTGCGCTGCGAACTTTGCTCGCGGCGGATTGGTCGGGCGTAGTGCGAGAAGCCATAGCGAATTATTGCAGCCGAACGATATGGCCGCCCTGATTCAATCTGCAGATTCAGGCGTGCTGCCAACTGCAGGCCCCCAATCATGGACCAGCGCCAGCGTCAGTCGATCAAAATCACGCACACCAATGCGTTCTTGAATGGTGGCCTCTACAGCGCCAAGGCAAGCTCGCGCAGCCGTCACAACTTCAAGCCCGCGCGGTGTCATGCTGATGATTTTCTGATTGCGACGCTCTGGGTCGCTTTCAAGCGTCAACACATTCAACTCGCACAGCTCGCGTGTAGTGCGGTAAACCGCCTGCCGTGTGACGCCCAGGCGTCTGGCAACCCGCGCCGCATAGGTCACGCCGCAATCAAGATTGGCCAGAAACATCAAATGCGACACCGTGAATTCTGAATACCCACGCGCTTTCATGAGATGCAAGACGCCTTGAAACGTCCACTGCTGCGCATTGAGCAGCAACTGCCCCAAAGAGACGCGATTCGACGCCGGAATTGTTGTCAACTTGGTTGACATAAATAAATGTCCCGCGTACTATTATCGTCAACAAAGTTTACGACTTGCAAAAAGGCTGAATATGAAGAATTTAAAGATAGCGCTTCGTTTGAATGCTGCATCGTGTTTGGTCTTTGGCTTGCTATTTGTGGTGATGCCTGCGGCGACTGGCAACTTTCTGGGCGTATCGTCGGCCATGGCGATAACCATCGTGGGTGCGGCGTTGTTGGTTAACGGCGCTCACCTTTTGGTGGCTTCGTCCAGGCAGCAGGTTCATCCGATGGAAGTCTACTATTTTTCAGTGGGTGACTTGCTCTGGGTGAATGTGACATTGATGCTGGTTGCGTCTGAGTCCTTTCTGCCCACGCCTATCAGCAAGGTCGCGGCGCTTTTGGTAGCCGCCTTTGTTGGCTCAGTGGGTGTGCTTCAACTGATGGCGTTGTCAAAACTGACACCTGCTACAAACAAAGTAAGTGCAGCGGACAGCCTGCCTGACCATTTGCCCGTTGCCAAAGCCATTGCTGCGTCTTGGGTGTCGATGAAACCGTGGGTGAGGTATTGGCTGTTTGCACTGAATGCGGTCTTTTTGGCATCTGTGTTCATCTTGCCGGACTCGCTGGCGCGCTACACCCTGATGGCTTACGCCGCGTCCGGCCCGTGGCTGCTGGCCATCATGTTGTACCAACGCGGTTTGACCCGCTTGCTGGGCATGGCACATCTGGTGCCGTGGGTGCCGCTGCTTGTCTATTTGGCCGCGCGATTGACGTCAAACATGGCAGGCACACAACTCTCATTTGCCGCAACGCCCGTGCACTGGGCCTATGCGGCCCTGCTGATGTGCGTGCTGGGTGGCTGCCTGGCTATTGATGCGGTTGACGTCTGGCGCTGGATTCATGGTGAACGCTACCGCCTCGGGTCGGTCAGGGCGCAAGCGGCTGGCGCGTCATCTTTGTGGCTTGTATCGCCAAAAAGTGCTTGAATAGGGTTGAAATATTGCTAATATAAGACAAAAAAGAGGCTGTAGCCCAATAAATACGGGCGCAAGCAGCTGCTGTATTAATAGCGAATAATAGTCCGGGGCGTAGCGTAAAACTCTCGCCAAATCAAAGGACCCCCATGCCCGCTTACATCACCGAGAATTTCACGCCCATCGACAAAGAAAAAATGCAGCAGTACGGCGCTGCTGTGCCTGCAACCTTGGCCGCTTACTCCGGTGAGTACTTGGTAAAAGGCCCTGCCGAGCAACTGCTGGGTGACACTGGTTTTCAAATGCAGGTGATCCTGGTTTTTCCAACCAAAGAGCTGGCCACTGGCTGGTACCACTCGCCCGAGTACCGGGCTTTGGCTTCGGTACGTGACGCAGGAATGCGCTCCCAGTTTCAATTGACCGGATCTTGATCTGCTTGGACGCCCGCTGCCGATGGTTCGGGCGGGTGCCGTTTCCTACTGTTTTTTTGCTGTCTTGCCCAAAGAACCTTAACTCTGTCCTTAGCAGCCGTTTGGCGGTGCATCGCGGCCGTTTTCATTGCTGTACCCGGCCAACCGCCACATGCCGCAGCGCCTGCGGGTGCTGATAGATTTTTTGACCGCCAAACTGATCAAGACTTAGCCCGCTTAAAACCGAGCCTTGTACGGCTCTAAAGTACAGGCATTCAGGGCCTGTTTATCTCTAAAATATGGCTAAAAGGAGCTGTAGCCCAATCAATACAGGCGCAAGCAGCTACTTCGTTAATAGCAATCGGCGCACCACGTTGCACGCGCTCAGCCCTTCGCAGAATGTAGTGCCAGCGCCGCGATCAGCAACCCCATCGCAGCCACCCACGAGCCGAGTACGCGCCTGGCAATTGGCAACACAGCTTGCAAGCGGGGCAATTTCAGCAGGTCTTCAGACGCAGCTAGCGCGCCTACCAGCGGCAATAGCAACGCAAGCGCCACGCCAATCGAGCCGGGCCAGCTGGGGGAGTCCAAATCGGCTGCGATGCCCGCTGCTGCGCCGCCCAGAACGCCCAAAACAACCGCCGCCACGCGCTCGGGCGTCAAGCCGCTGACGGCACTGAACCCCACTACAACCACGGCGGCCGGTGCTGCGAACGCGGGAACCACGCCAGGCAAGGCGGCTGCTACCGCTGCGCTGAGTGAAGCCAAAACGGCGGTAATCAGGAAGGTTCGCTCCTGCGTACCGAACAAGGCCGCCACCAGCCCCAGCAGGGCAGCCAGCGACAGCGGCGACGTTAAAAAATGCTGTGCGCCACCCCAAACCGACTTGGCATCACCCAAACCGCCATGCGCCCAGATCGGCCCGCAACTTAGCAGGCCGATCGCGACCAGCCCTGTGCAGAATCTGGGTTTACGCAACACCAAGCAGACCAGCCAAAATCCAGACCCCTGCGGCGGCAATTAAACCGCCGCTGGCTCGCACGATTTGTGTTCCCTTGGGCAGGGCTTTCAGCATCCCTAGCCCAATGCCGGCCAAATGCAGCAAGCCAGTGCTCAGCACAAACCCGGCAACGTAGGCGGCTGGCGCTGCCGCTTCGGGCAGCTCGGTTCCGTGCGCGTAGCCGTGGAACACGCCAAACGCCGCCACGATGACAACCGCCACGCCCACGGGCGCACGCCACGCCACCGCAATGGCCAGGCCCAGTACCACCACCGACACGGCGATACCCGTCTCGACGTACGGCAGCGGCACCTCGGTAATGCCCAGCACCCCGCCCACCACCATCAACAGCGGAAACGCTACTGGCAGCGCCCACACCATCGGGCGGCCCAGCGTTGCGCCCCAAATACCGACCGCCACCATCGCCAGCAAGTGGTCAAACCCGGTGATGGGGTGCAAAAAGCCGGAAATAAAACCGCCGACGGCGCCTTCGCCGCTGTGCGCGCTGGCACCGGCGGCACAAGCAAACAGCAAAAGAGCCAAAACGGCACTGCGGCCGCCGGATCGTTTTGGTCGAAGGGAGCTCGAAACGGGACTGGAAATAGAAGTAGAAATAGGTTGATTCATACGTTTTCTCGATGTGAAACTTGCTGAAGCCGCCAGCACTGCGATGGATGAGCTTGGTGGATTTTTTACTGATAGCGCCAGTATGCTACTCGCATCCACAGTGAAGTACGCAGCAAGCGCGCCAGCGGATGTTTGACATGAAGCCCCCCAACCTGCTGGGTGCAGTGTTCGCGTTCGGCTTGATGCATGGTTTCGGCCTGTCAACGCGCCTGCAGCAGTTGCCTCTGGGCGATGACGCCACGGCCATGCTGCTGCGCATCCTGAGTTTTAATCTGGGTGTGGAGATTGGCCAGATCGCAGCGCTGACGGTGATGGTGGGCTTGCTGGCGTTTTGGCGACACAGGCCATCGTTTAAGCGCTTTAGTTTTGCTGCTAATTTAGCGTTGGTTTATGCCGGTGTGTATTTGCTGTTCGTGCAGTTGCACGGCTACCAGCACGATGCGCATCCAGACAGCTTTCGCTTTCCGGTACAGGAACACAAACACATTCATGAAGACATGGACATTGACCGGGCGGTTGACCCAAGCCGCAACAAGCTTTGACAACCTTTTTGCTCTCGACTTTTTAAACCCAAGGAATCATCATGACAAAAATCATCTCTATCGCTTGTCTGGTCATCTCGTTTGCAGTAGCTCCCGCCGCTCTTGCCGGTGGCGGCGGCGCTTGTCACTTCCACGGCAATGCGCCCGTCAAGGAGCCCATCGTCACGGGATGCGCCCATCAGCAAAAAGATGCGCTGATCAACGGTGGCAAGATAGATGCGACGTGGAAAACCGTCAAACTCGACAAGGCTGAAACCATAGAAGGAAAGAGCATGAAGGAATGGAAGTTCACGTTTAAAAACCCCGCCGAGAAGGACGCATCCAAACAGACTCTGTACATGTTCTACACCCTGACTGGTAACTTCGTTGCCGCCAACTTCACTGGAAAGTGATCTTGTGAAAGCCCGTTTGTCTGCACCAGCGCTGAAAGGCGGGTTTTTGGCCCTTTTGGCCGCAGCGCTGTTTGGCCTGAGCACGCCGCTGGTCCAGCATTTCGGGCAAGGCTTGGGCGCTTTCACTACCGTCGCCTTGTTGTACGCTGGTGCTGCATGCGCGGCATTGCTGATGCGCCAACCCCCTGAACGCGAGGCTGCACTCAGGCGTTCGGATTCAACGCGCATCCTGGCCATGGCCGGATTTGGCGCGGTCATTGGCCCCGTTGCGCTGGCTTGGGGCTTGCAGCGCACTAGCGGGGCCAGCGCGTCGCTGATGCTGACTTTGGAAGCGCTGTTTACCGCTTTGTTGGCATGGCGTTTGTACGGCGAAACCATGGACAAACGGGTGGGCTTGGCAATGCTCTTTTTGCTGGCGGGCGGCATAACACTGGTGCTGGAGCAAGGCCTT
>JANPDQ010000417.1:0-2438 GCA_031431575.1 Polaromonas sp. | reverse complement strand
GGGGCGCTGCACGCTGTCGATCAAAGTAGCACGCTCGGCCCGGCTGCTGGCCAACTCTCGCTTTGCTTCGGCCAATTCCAGCGTCCGCGTGGCGAGTTGAGCCGTTTGCAATTGCAGCTCACCGTGGCTCATTGCCAGCTGGGCATGGCCTTCTGCCAGTTCAGCGTCGCGTGCAGCAAGCAGCGTTTTAATTGCTTGCAACTCTGCTGTTTGCGCAGACAACGCAGCGGTGGTCGGTGTTGATGTGTATTGGTCGTTCCAGAAGCTTTTCTCAGGCAAATCGATGTGCGGGCAGGTGCTGGCCACGTCCAGTCGCCAGGAAATACCGTGCAGCCACTGCTCGGCTGCGGGCTCAAACTCAATGATCTCAGTGGCCAAAGCGCGCTGCAGTGCAAAAGTATGGTTCATCAGGCGCTCGTCCCAGTGCTTGATGACCAGCACCACGGCCATACCGGTGCCCTTGCTGCGACTGACCATCACCTGCGTGTGGCAGGCAGTCCATTCAACCGGAATTCCGCTTTTGCGCATCAGGTCACGGTGCAACGTTTGGATCAGCTGCTGGCGGGTAGCGTTTTCGGCGCCGTCTTGCACTGATGCCAGGTCATTTCGCGTGTGCAACAAGCTGCTTTGGGCAAATGCCTTGTTGGTCTTACTGGTACTAAAGATGGATTTAAAAAGTTGCTTCATGGTGCTGTAGTGCAAGGAGATTGTGGTTAAACCTGGGGGAAGCCGCCGTTGGCGTTACTTCTAATTACTAACATCTTACTTTGTCAGTGTTCACGCAGTCAGTCAAGCCGAACGCGCGTTCAGCGTGATTTAGCGCTCTGTGCTACCTTCTGTGGCTCTGTAAGTTCCCGCACATAAGCATTTATGACGAATAAGCACACCCCACTGCAAGAACGAGTTATGGCGCTTTCCCCCGAACGCCTCAAAGGGATGCGCTGCGGCGTTGAAAAAGAAAGCCTGCGCGCGTTGCCCAGTGGCGCTTTAGCACTCACCCCGCACCTGGCGGCGCTGGGCTCGGCGCTAACGCACCCCAGCATTACCACCGACTTCAGCGAATCACAACTTGAGCTGGTCACTGGCGTGCACAGCAGTGTTGATGCGGCACTTGATGAGCTGACGCAAATTCACCAGTTCACCTACCGCAGCATGCAGTCGGTGGGCGACGAAATGCTGTGGGTGTCCAGCATGCCGTGCGGGCTGCCAACTGATGAGACCATTCCTGTGGCGCGTTTTGGCTCATCTAACGTTGGCCGCGCCAAAAGCGTGTATCGGCTGGGCTTGTCGCACCGCTACGGGCGGCGCATGCAGACGATATCGGGCATTCACTACAACTGGTCCTTTCCCGGTGTCAGCAATGAAGACTATTTTGGCCTGATTCGCAACTTTCGCCGCCAGGCGTTTTTGCTGTTGTATCTGTTTGGAGCGTCGCCAGCGGTGTGCTCCAGCTTTGTGGCCGGGCGCCAGCACGAGTTGCAAAAACTGAGCGAGCAAACCATGTACATGCCGCACGGCACATCGCTGCGCATGGGCCGCCTGGGCTACCAAAGCGATGCGCAAGCGTCTCTTGCCGTCAGCTACAACAGCCTGGAAGGCTACGGCGCGTCGCTGCAAGACGCGTTGACCCGGGCCTACCCGGCCTATGAAAAAGTCGGTATTCAAAACCCGGGCGGTGACTACAACCAACTGGCTACCAGCTTGCTGCAAATTGAAAACGAGTTTTACGGCACGATTCGCCCCAAACGCGTGATTTATCAAGGTGAGCGCCCGCTGCACGCCCTGCGCGAACGCGGCGTTGAATACATTGAAGTGCGCCTGATGGACCTTGATCCGTTTGAGCCAGTGGGCGTTAACGCGCAAACCATGCGCTTTTTGGACGTGTTTTTATTGCATTGCCTGCTAAGCGACAGCCCTCCAGACAGCCCGTTTGAGATTGCCGCACTGGCGCGAAATCAACACGCTACGGCTGCCCGTGGGCGTGAGCCTGGCCTGGTGCTGGAACGGGCTGGGCAAACTGTCTCGCTGGTGGAGTGGGGTTTGGAGATAGTCGCCGAATGCGCGCCCATTGCTGCGGCGCTGGACGCAGCCCACGGCATGCATGACTACAGCGCAGCACTGACGGCGGCAGTGGTGGGGTTGAACGACGCCAGCACATTGCCTTCGGCCAGAGTGTTGGCCGCTATGGCAAAAGACCACGACAACTCGTTTGTGAAATTTGTTCGCGCCCAGTCTGAAAAAACCAAAACGCACCTGCAAAGCCTGTCGTTTTCGAGCGCACAAGAGGCGCATTTCGTGGCTTTGAGCAAACAGTCAGTTGCCGACCAGAAGAAAATCGAATCGCTGGACAGCATGCCGTTTGAGATCTACCGTGAACAGTACGTTTCAAGTGAGAGGCTGGGCACACCAAAAGCTGCCAAGGTGCAGGTTGCCGTCAG
>JANPDQ010000416.1:0-2384 GCA_031431575.1 Polaromonas sp. | reverse complement strand
CAGATGTCGGCTTCGACTCTGATTTTTTTAGGCATGAAGAACTCCGGGTTGAAAAAAGGATGCACTATTTTAAGCTACCGCGTTCGGCTCAAGCGGCAACGCCTGGAACGTGGAATTTGGCCTGTTAAATTGGCCGCAGATGCGGCTGATTTAGTTGCCTAGTCATGGTGAAACTGATCGGCGTTTTTGCCTTTCACGCCCTTATAGAATGCCTTGATGGCAACCATATCAGCATCAATGTCACCAGTGGTTTGAAACACCGGGCCCAGGCCGCCGACTTTTTTTTCGTAGTCAAGATAGGCCAGCACGATTGGCACGCCTGCGCCCGCTGCGATGTAGTAAAAACCGGTTTTCCAAAATCGCGTACCACTGCGCGTACCCTCTGGCGGCACGATCAGTTGTAAAGCGCCTTCGGCATTCGTAATGGCCGCGCTTGACTCAGCCACCAGGTTGTTTGACTTTTCACGGTCTACCGATATGCCGCCCAGTGCCATCATCACGCCGCGAAACGGCGGCTTGAATATGGAAGATTTGCCGATCCAGTACACGTTGAGGCGAAGTACAAAACATACCATCAAGGTGTATGGCAAATCCCAGTTGCTGGTGTGCGGCGCTGCAATCAGCACGCTTTTGCGGGCGTGATCAGGCAAAGAGCCAACAACTTTCCATCCAGCCAGTTTTAAAAACGCCATGGAGGCAAAGCGAAAGAAATGGCTGACAACGGGAGTCGTGAAAATAGTGCGGTGCATGGGCGCGGTGTGAGAAGTGGGGTCATGATGCGCAGCAAAACGCCCGCGCTCGTGTACGGCATCTTAGTTGCAGATCTTTACAGTCTTGCGTAGGGGGCGGAAGCGGGGTACCAAGTCACTATCTCACTATTAATTTAGGAGCTCCTTACGCCCATATTCATTGGGCTAAACACCGATTTAATGCCTAAAAAGATGCAGAAATAGCTCAAAAGGGCAGTTTTTGACCCTGATAGTCGATCAGACAGCCTGTATCTGCCGGCTTCAAGCCCGTCAGCACCGCCAGCAGGTCACCAGCCGCCTCGCTGGCTGGCCGCACATTCAAACCCGTCTTTGCAAACGGTTGGCTCAGCGCGCTGGTCACCGTGCCTGGATGCAAACTGACGCAAATGCTGTCTTTGTTGCGCCGTGTCAGCTCAATTGATGCGGTCTTCACAAGCTGATTCAGCGCCGCTTTGGACGCCCGATAGCCGTACCATCCGCCCAACGCGTTATCACTGATGCTGCCTACTTTGGCAGACAAAAAACCCGCCACACAGCGCCCGGTTTTAGGCAGCAGCGGCAAGAAATGCTTCATCACCAGCGCGGGGCCGAGAGTGTTGATTTTGAACACATGATCAAGGTAAGCCGCATCGAGGTTGGTAAAACTGCGCTCTGGCTGGCCTGGTTCGCCATGCAAGAAACCTGTAGCAACGATAAGCAGACGCAACTGCTGCCCCGATGTTGCACACAAACTTGCCACCGACTGCGCAGCTTTGGCAATGCTGGATTCGTCAAAGTAGTCAATGCGAATTTCTGTGCTTCGGCTGATCCCAACGGCTTGCGCAAAGCTGGCATCGCTTTGAAGCTGCGCCAGCATCGCCGCACCAATGCCGCCGCCGGAGCCAACCACCACCGCAAGGTTTTCAGGCGACATAGAAGTATTCCTCTTTGGATTACAAAATTTACTATTAATTTAATAGCTGCTTGCGCCTGTATTTATTGGGCTACAACCGGATTTGATCATAAAAGTTTGTCCGCAGGCCGCACCCGCGCACTTTTACCTCTTGCATTGCCGCTACCCCGCTTGTGCTGTGCCAGGCTGGCCGCGCTTCGTTCCATCGCTCCGTGCACACAAAAAGTCATTTGCGTAGATCTTACTGGCCCGCCAGCGAGTACACGCCTCAACGCCGATGCCGCAGCAGCGCCGAAGGGACTTGTATGAAAATACTTCTGCATGCGCCCGGCGCGGCGTAGGATGGCGCCGCCAAACAGCCCCATTTGCCAAAGCTTTACCTGCCGCACGTACACAGTGCGTTAAGAAGCGCCCACACTGAAATCTTTCCACTTTGAAAGATGCATCATGAATCACCTGGCTAACAAATTTTTGTGCAGGGCAGTTTTCGGAGCGGCCTTAGGCATTGGAGCGGCGCAGTTGGCCGTTGCGGCCACCGTGTCTATCGGTATCCACCAGCCCGGTGTTTATGGGCGGGTCACTATTGGTGAGCCTATTCCCCAGCAGGCCTGGGTCTACCAGCAGCCGATGGTGATCACGCCCTTGCAGTACAACGTGCAGCGCCAGCCAATTTATCTGTACGTGCCAAATGCGCATTCAAGCAACTGGGGCCAATACTGCAACCGTTACAACGCCTGCGCCCA
>JANPDQ010000415.1:0-1543 GCA_031431575.1 Polaromonas sp. | reverse complement strand
CTCAGGAGATTACATGAACGATGATTTACGAGCCATCCCGTCCGCGCTGTCAGCACGGCAAGTTTGTCTGCGCTACGACGAAGCGCAGGTGCTGAACAATTTGAGCCTTGACTTGCCCGCCGGTGCCGTCGTGGGTTTGGTTGGCCGTAACGGCGCAGGAAAGTCCAGCTTGCTACGTTGCTTTTTGGGCCTGTCGGTGCCGCAAACGGGCAGCTTGACGGTGCTGGGCGACTCGGCCAAAGGACTCACCGATGGCGTTCGCGAACGCCTGGGTTATGTGCCGCAACAAGCTGATTTGGTCGACTGGATGAGCGTTTGGCAGCATATTGAATACATAGGCAGTTTCTACAGCCAATGGCAGCTTGGCCGAGCGCAAACTTTGTGCGAACGCCTCGAATTGCCGATGCATCTGAAGGTCAGAAATCTGTCGGTGGGTGACAACCAAAAGCTCGCCATCGTCCTGGCACTGGCGCATGACCCCGAGCTGCTGCTGATGGACGAACCCGTAGCCAGCCTGGATCCAATCATGCGGCGCACCTTTATGCAGGTGCTGTTTGACACGCAAAAGCTGCGCACAGTACTAATCTCAAGCCATTTGCTGAGTGATTTGGAGCGAATCGTTTCGCATGTGGCTTTTATGCGCAACGGCCAGATTCAACTGATGGGTGGCTGGGACGAGCTGACTGAAAATCTGCGCATTGCGCGCTTGCCCGCCAACTCACCGTTGCTGGCAAACGTGTTGACTCAGCGCGCTTTAAATGACGACACCCCAACATTTGTTCAGGCTATTGTCGACACCCGCTTAACTGAATACCGAACCTTGGCAGACGATATGGCGGCGCCAACGCTAGACGAGCTTTTTGTAGAGTTGAACGCATGACAGCTGACACTTATAGCGGGAGTAAAACTGGCCGTAAAAACCTCAACTTAATGTTGGAGTTTTTCAAAGGCAGTCTGGAAATTCATTTGCTCATCTTTGGCTTGGCGTGGCTAGTTCTACTGGCAACCACCTTCCTGGCTACGGTGGCTAAACATCAACCAGATTTTGGCCAAAAGTGGTGGTTTTACGGCAGCGTTCATCTTGTATTCATACAGGCTTTGGCATTGGCGCTGTTTGCAAAAGGCTTAGTGCGGGCTGGACACGCGCTGTGGGTGCCCGGCTGGTACCGGGCGCACACCCAAGCATTTGTTGCGTGGTTGCTGGCGTTAGCCATCATTCCCTTCATGCAGGGTGCCGCCTTTGCTGGGTTAGCCGCTGAACCTCTGGATTTTTCGCTTTTGCCGTGGCTGATTTTTGCTGTCAGTGCCGCTGTGGTTGTCGCTTTTTTGTCGCCGTTCAAAGATCCCGACGCGCGACTAATTGTGATGCTGGTCGGCGGCATCGGTTTCCTTGAATCTTTACTAATTGGTAGTCACAACTCAAAATACTTTTCATCTTTTTGGTCTGCCTGGTCGGTGCTTCGTGACTTGCCCTGGGGTATCGCGCTGGTGACTGGTTACGTTGCAGTGGTGATTTACCGGCACCCCACTTCAAGTGGGTTTG
>JANPDQ010000414.1:0-16891 GCA_031431575.1 Polaromonas sp. | reverse complement strand
AGTGGTGTTGAGCCACTCATAAGGCGCAGCGTCGTCCGTCAAAATTGCTTTGAGGCTGCGTTTATCGACCGGAATTTCATGGTGCGAATCGGCTTTGACAAAACCGTGCCCAGGAAAATGTTTGCCGCAGTTCATCATGCCCGCTTGCAACAGGCCATGCATCATGCTTTTGGCCAGCAGCGTTACCACGCGCGGGTCGCGGCCAAAGGCGCGGTCGCCAATGACGCTGCTTTGCGAGACGCCGGGCCGCCCCAAGGCGAGCGCACCCCCTCTGGGGGCAGCAAGCGTATTCGCTTGCGTGGGGGCTTCATCTTTATAGTCTAAATCCAGCACCGGCGCAAAGCTGAAATCAACGCCACAGCTTCGAAGCTCAGCGCCCAGTACGTAGCCGCAAGCGGTAGCAGCGTTGGTCGCAGCCAGCTGGTCTTTCATCCACAGCTCGCCCAGTGCGCGCATGGGCGGCAGGTGCGTGAAGCCATCGGTTTTGAAGCGCTGTACCCGCCCGCCTTCGTGGTCTACGCAAATCAGCAAATCCTTGCGAACGCCTTTAATGGCGGCGCACAAGCTGGTGAGCTGGGCGCGGTTTTCCCAGTTTCGGGCGAACAAAATGATGCCGCCTGTGAGTGGATTTTTCAGGCGGCGTCGGTCGTCTTTGGTCAGCGTCAAACCGGCGATGTCGATGATAAGGGGAGCGTGTTGAATCATGTTGGTCTTACAGTTACTATTAATTCAGGAGCTGCTCGCGCCTGTTTTTATTGGGCTACAGCCCGATTTTATGCATAAATAGAGGCGAAATGCCTAAATTTTATGTTCAACGACGACAAAACTGGCCGCGTAGTCGGTTTCGTCGGTCACGCTGACGTGGGCGCTGAGTTGGCGCGCGTCAAACCATTCTTTCAGTGCGCCGTGCAGCACGATGCAGGGCTTGCCGCTGGCCTCTTTGGCAATCTCGCAGTTGCGCCACGTCATGGGCATGCGCATTCCCATGCCGATGGCTTTGCTGAAAGCTTCTTTTGCCGAAAATCGCGTGGCTAAGTAGCTGACGCCCCGGTCGGGCCAACGGGCGCTGCGCTCTTGCCAGGTTTTCATCTCGCCTTCGCTCAAAATTTTTCGGGCGAAGCGCTCGCCATGGCGATCAATGCTGGCGCGGATGCGGCGCACATCGCAGATATCTGTTCCTATGCCGTAGATCATGAGGAGAAGGATACCTTCACCGCAGAGGCGCAAAGAACGCAGAGGGCCGCAGAGGATCAAAAAAATAATTTATTGGTTTTCCTCTGCGTGACTTTCTCTGCGTTCTCTGCGCCTCGGCGGTGAATGACTGCGCTTTCATATCAGCGACTCGCATCTATACAGCGTAAATAATCGTGAACAGTCGCCGCGTAACCCAACTCCAGCGCATCGGCCACCAGCGCGTGGCCAATCGACACCTCCAGTACGCCGGGAACCGCTTTTAAAAATTCAGTAAGGTTGTCGCGGTTTAAATCGTGGCCAGCATTTACTCCTAAATCAATAGCTGCTGCCGCCCGTGCTGATTGGGTAAAACGGCTTAAAGCATCCTGTTTTTGAGGCGTATGGAAGGTACTGGCGTAGCTTTCGGTGTAGAACTCAACCCGGTCGGCACCGACTGCTTTGGCAGCAGCCATCGCCTCTGGAATCGGATCAATGAACAAACTGACGCGCACACCGCGCGCATGGGCTTGTTCAATCAAAGGCTGCAAGCGCTCCGCGTCTTGCGGAAAACTCCATCCGTGGTCGCTGGTGAACTGGTCCTCACTGTCGGGAACAAAAGTGCATTGGTGCAGCGGCAGGCCGCGCGCTGACAAGTCGTGCACAAAGCCCATCAGATTTTGAAACGGATTGCCTTCAATGTTGAACTCGCGGCCAGGCCAGTCTTTCATCATGGCGGCAATCTCAAACACATCGGCGCTGCGAATATGCCGCTCATCAGGACGTGGATGAACTGTGATGCCGTTAGCGCCCGCCTCTAAGCACAGGCGCGCAGCGCGAACTACATCAGGAATACCCAGGTGCCGCGTGTTGCGTAACAGAGCGACTTTGTTGACGTTGACAGAGAGTGCGGTTTTATGAGTCATGATTCATAGGGATTGGAGATCCATCATCATCTGTCGGGTTTTTAAAACCTTGACATCGCAATGGTAGTGCAGCAACGCGCGTAGCTGGGTTTTAAGCGCGGGCAGGTGGTTGACGCAGGCATGCATGGTGTCCACAAATGGTGCGTCACCATCCAAGGCCTGCTGCACCGCCATCCACTGCTCGCCGCGCAGGGCGCTGCGGTCGTCGTCATGTGCTTCGCGCAAACCTGCTTCCGCCAGCAGCACGTATTGAGTATCGGGCTCCAAAGTAGCTAACGTGGCGGTTTGCGCGTCAAGCAGTGGTAAAAAACCAATGTCGCGCAGCAGGCGCAGCTCAAAGGCTCTGAGGGCCACTTGCAGCGTGTCAATGCTTTGGCTGGCCAGCAACTGCACCGTGGCAGCGTAGGCGTCAAACAGCACGGGGTGCGGGTCGTCTCGGGCCAGCAGGCGCATGAGCAACTCATTTAAATAGTAGCCCGACAGGAGAGCGTCGCCCGTAGGCATGACATGGCCGCCTTGCCATTCGGCACTTTTGAGGTTGCGTATTTCGGCGTCGCCGCCGAACGCTACATGCAGCGGTTGCAGCGGCAGCAAAATCGGGCGAAAGTTCGAGCTGGGCTTTTTCGCACCCCGCGCAATCAGCGCAACCCGGCCGTAGGTGCGGGTGAACACTTCCAGAATCAGACTGGACTCGCTCCAGTCGTAGCGGTGCAGAACGTAAGCGGGTTCGTCAACGATGCGCTTGGTAACCAAAATTGGCTCAAAACTTTAAAAAAATCGAATACGGGCAGCCAGTTTCCAACGCAAAGGCGCAAAGTTGCAAAGGTCGCAAAGTTTTAAGAGAGAAATCTTCTTGGCGTTCTTTGTATCTTTGCGCCTTTGCGTTGGAAGCTAAAAAAGAACTATTCATAACCAAAAGTCTTGACACGCGCCTCGTCATCAGCCCAGCCCGAACGAACCTTGACCCAAATCTCTAAAAACACTTTATTGCCGGTCAACGCCTCCAGCTCGTGCCGCGCCTCCGTCCCCATGCGCTTGAGTTTTTCACCCTTGTCGCCAATGATCATGCCTTTGTGGCCATCACGCTCCACCACAATCGTGGCAGCAATTTTGCGCAGGTTGCCCTCTTGCTCGTACTTGTCGATGATCACGGTCGAGGTGTACGGTAGCTCGTCACCCGTGAGGCGAAAAAGCTTTTCACGAATCATCTCAGCGGCCATGAACCGGTCGCTCCGGTCGGTCAGTGCATCGGCCTCATACATCCACGGCTGCTGCGGCAGATATTTTTCACAAATACCAAATACGCGTTCGACGTCTTTTGCGCTGTTAGCTGACATAGGTACAAACTCGGCGAAGTCGCGCTTGGTTTGCATCATTTGCAGCCAGGGTGCAATGTCGCCCCGGCGGTGAATCAAATCGAATTTATTAGCCAGCAAAATCGCGGGCGTGCCTGCTGGAAGCAAACTCAGCACCTTTTCGTCGGCCTGGTTGAATTGCCCCGCCTCGACCACAAAAACGATCAAATCGACATCATTTACCGCACCAACCACCGTGCGGTTCAAGGAGCGATTCAACGCATTCCCATGGCGGGTTTGAAAACCCGGCGTGTCAACAAAGACAAACTGGGTTGGCCCGACGGTACGCATGCCGGTGATGCGGTGACGCGTGGTTTGCGCCTTGCGCGACGTGATGCTGACCTTCTGGCCCACCAATGCATTGAGCAATGTCGATTTGCCAACGTTGGGCTTGCCAACAATGGCAATCAGGCCGCAGCGCTGATCCGCTTCCAGTGGTAGAACTTGCATAGCCGCAGCAGCTGCATCGGCTGCTGGCAACTGGCTTTTTCGCGTTGAAAAAGCCTTGGCCAGCATGGCGTCAATCGACTGCTGCTGGGCCAGCGCTTCGGCCTCAGGCGAATCGGGTACGGATTGTTTTGGATTGGTTTTGCGAGTTGTCATGGGCTTCTAAAAAGTGGTGCTGAGCTCAGCCGTTAAGTGGTGCTGCCGCGCCGTCAAAGCGTTTTGACGAATGCCAGCATGGCCACTGCCGCAGCTTGCTCGCCCGAGCGCCGCGAAGTGCCAATACCGCGCTCAGCGCGACGGTATTCAATAACTTCGCACTCGACGTCAAACGTTTGCTGATGCGCAGCACCTTGAGTGCCCACTACGCGGTAGATTGGCAAACTCATTTTGCGCCCCTGCAGCCACTCCTGCAACTCGGTCTTGGCGTCTTTGCCAATAGCCTGCATTTGCGAATTGATCTGCACTTTGTTAAACAAGCGCCGCACCAGGGCGGCAGCAGGCTCAAAACCAGCATCTAAAAACACGGCTCCAATGACGGCCTCAAGTGCGTCAGCCAATATAGAGGGCCGCTTTTGGCCTCCAGACTTCAGCTCTCCCTCACCCAGCCTGAGCAGCTCGGGCAGGCCCAGTTGCACGGCGATTTGGTGAAGGGTTTCCTGCTTGACCAAATTGGCGCGCGCGCGAGACAAATCGCCTTCAGGCAGTTCACCCAATCGCTCGTACAGCAAACCCGCTACCGCCAAATTCAAAACGGAGTCGCCCAAAAACTCAATTCGCTCGTTGTGGTCAGCTGAAAAACTGCGGTGCGTGAGCGCTTGTACCAGCAGCGTATGGGTCGTAAAGTCGTGTTCTAAACGCCGTTGCAGCGCAATCAGTTTTGGGCTAAGCGCAGAAGCGGCCGCCACTTATTTGGATTTACCGGCGTACTTCAGCAGTAAATACGCTGGCCCACCCAGATGGATTTCTTTGTTGTAAGCGAAACCGACGACGATTTTGTCGCCTTCTTTTGTGACTTCCAGGTCTTTGCCCGTAATCGACTTGATGTCGTCAATCTGCGCAGCTTTGTCGAAAATGGAGCGCACTTCAGGCACGGTGTTGCCGCTTGCGGCTTTCACCGCGGCTTTGCTGACGGCCTGGTACTCCAAAAACGTAGGGAAAACCTGCGCGGCGATTACGCCCACAAAGGCCAGCGTACCGCCAACGAACAAGATGCCCAAAAACGAGACGCCACGTTGCTTATTTTTCATACTTTTTCCCCACCAAAATCAAGGTCAGTCACGTGAAATTCAATCAAACGATCCAATACGTTTGAGGTTGCCAAAATTCATCCAAACAAAGAATGCTTTGCCGACGATATTTTGTTCTGGCACAAAACCCCAAAACCGTGAATCTAAAGAATTATCGCGGTTGTCGCCCATCATGAAGTAGTGCCCCTCAGGCACTTTGCAAACGACACCCTCAGTACTGTAACGGCAATTTTTTCTAAACGGAAAGTCCTCAGCGCCGGCAATAAAAGCCGGGCGGTCGTCATCGTTGAGAAGTTTGTATTTTTTAGCGTCGGTGGTCTCGGCAAACTGCTTGGAGTAGCGCATGGTGTCTTCGTCAAAGTAATCTGACAGCGCGGTTTTTTCAAGCGGTTTTCCGTTTATGGTCAGCTTCTTATTCAGGTAGGCCACCTCATCACCGGGCACACCCACCACGCGTTTGATGTAGTCCAGGCTGGGCTTGGGCGGGTAGCGAAACACCATCACGTCGCCACGCTGGGGGCTGTTATTTTCAACTACCTTAAGGTTAATGACCGGCAAGCGCACGCCGTAGTGAAATTTGTTCACCAAAATCAAATCGTTAATGATCAAGGTCGGAATCATTGAGCCCGACGGAATTTTGAACGGCTCAAACAAAAAAGACCTGAGTAAAAACACAATAATGATGACGGGGAAAAGCCCGGCGGTCCAGTCTAGCCACCAAGGTTGCATGATCAAACGGGACTTGGCTTCGCTGGAGTCGCGGTCCAACTTGGAAATTCCTTTTTCAGCGAGTGCCGCCTGGCGCTGCGCGGTGTTTGCCTCAAATGCTGCCAGCGCACGGCGGCGCTGCGGAAGAAAATACAGCCGCTCAGCAACCCAGTAAACGCCAGTGACCACCGCCGCAAGAAACAGCAGCAATGAAAAATTTCCGTCAACCAACCCGAAATACCACGCAGCGGCGTAGCCTACAAACGCTGCCAGCACCACGGCGGTGATCGCGCTCATGGATTTCATCAAGCCACCGCTCATTAATCTTCTACCTGCAAAATCGCCAGGAACGCCTCTTGCGGCACTTCGACGGATCCAATTTGTTTCATGCGTTTTTTACCGGCTTTTTGTTTTTCAAGGAGTTTACGTTTGCGTGAAATATCGCCGCCGTAGCACTTGGCGATCACGTTTTTGCGGAGGGCTTTGATTGTCTCACGCGCAATAACGTTAGCTCCAATAGCTGCCTGAATGGCGACGTCAAACTGCTGCCGCGAAATAATCTCGCGCATTTTGGCAACCACCGCCCGGCCACGGTAAGCCGACTGGCTTCGGTGAACAATGATCGACAACGCATCAACCTTCTCGCCGTTCAGCAAAATATCGACCTTCACCACATCAGAGGCCCGAAATTCCTTGAAGGTGTAGTCCATCGACGCGTAGCCGCGCGAGACTGATTTGAGCTTGTCAAAAAAGTCCAGAACGATCTCACCCAGCGGCATTTCGTAAGTCAACATCACCTGTTTGCCGTGGTAGGCCATATTGAGCTGCACGCCGCGCTTTTGGTTAGCCAGCGTCATCACTGCGCCAACGTAGTCTTGCGGCATATACAAATGCACCGTGACGATCGGTTCACGAATTTCATTAACCCGGCCTGAATCCGGGATTTTTGATGGGTTTTCAACTTTGATCAGCTCACCGTCGGCTTTGAGCACTTCATACACAACACTCGGTGCCGTGGTGATCAGGTCCTGGTCAAACTCGCGCTCGAGCCGCTCCTGCACGATTTCCATGTGCAGCAAACCCAAAAAGCCACACCTGAAACCAAAGCCCAGCGCTTCGCTAACTTCAGGCTCGTAATGCAGCGATGCATCATTGAGCTTGAGCTTTTCAAGGGCATCGCGCAGAGATTCGTATTCGCTGGCTTCAGACGGATACAGCCCTGCAAATACCGCAGGTTGAATTTCTTTAAAACCAGGCAGCGCTTCAGTCGCGGTAAAAGCTGCCCCGCCGCTGCCAGCTTTAATTAGTGTGATCGTGTCGCCAACGCGCGCCGCCTGCAGCTCTTTGATGCCGGCGATCACAAAACCAACCTCGCCAGCTTCAAGTGAGGGGCGCGGCTCGTTATGCGGCGTGAATACGCCTAGTTGCTCAGCGTTGTAGGTCGCGCCGCTGGCCATGAGCTTGATGCGCTCGCCTTTGGCCAGGCGGCCATCGACCACGCGCACCAGCATGACAACGCCGACATACGCGTCGTACCAGCTGTCGATGATCATGGCGCGCAGCGGGCCGTCGGGGTTTCCCTTGGGAGCCGGAATACGCGCGACCACTGCTTCAAGAATTTCATCGATGCCCATACCGGTCTTTGCGCTGCACGGAATCGCATCGGTTGCATCAATGCCGATGACTTCTTCGATTTCCTGCTTGGCGTTGTCCGGGTCAGCCTGCGGCAAATCCATTTTGTTGAGCACTGGCACAACTTCAACTTTCAAGTCGAGCGCCGTGTAGCAGTTGGCCACTGTTTGCGCTTCAACACCCTGCGATGCATCAACCACCAACAAGGCGCCTTCGCATGCCGACAACGAGCGGCTGACTTCATACGAAAAGTCGACGTGACCTGGCGTGTCAATCAAATTGAGGTTGTAGATTTGCCCATCAAGCGCTTTATATTTCAGCGCAGCGGTCTGTGCCTTGATGGTTATCCCACGCTCTTTTTCAATATCCATTGAGTCAAGTACCTGCGCACTCATCTCGCGGTCTTGCAAACCACCGCAGCGCTGAATCAATCGATCAGCGAGAGTGGATTTGCCGTGATCAATGTGCGCAATGATCGAAAAATTTCTGATGTGATTCATCAACGAAAACGCCTAAGTGCTTGAAAGTATTGCGAACAACAACATAGTCATTCACATCGAACATAAAAAAGGGCGCGTCGGTTTGCGACGCGCCCTGAAACCAACAATCTATGGCAACTGCTATGTTGGAACTTCATTGTAGGCAAAAAGCAGCTGCCTGATAGCCCCAAAATCTTGAAATTCCTGTCGTTGCGGTCAAGCAACGATAATTTTATACACAGCTTATTCACAATTTTATGCGGAGCGCCTATGGACAACTTGTGCGCTGTCTGTGGATCAGTTGTGGATATCCCAAATACGACAGAGCGTGAGCCCTTTCAGCAAAACGATATGCCAAAAAGTGATCAAGATCAGCGTCCATTCTAACCAAACCTTTGTGTAGCGGCCTAAATGGTTAGCTTTCGCTAACTAATTTCAGAGCAAAAAGTCTAAAAATAAATTTCTGGAATAACGCAAATACGCGTCTTTCTGGGTAAAAAGCCCCCAGAGTTGACCGGGGAATAGCTGGTTTTCGTCCGGTTTGGGCGCTCAAACAACCTGCCTGCATGGCCGCGAACAGGTTGCGCGTTGGCTATCGAGCAGGCCGAATCAGCGCAAACTGCGCCAATTCTCCACGGCGAAACTGCATGTTGATGACTTTGCTTTTGTCGGCCTTGGCAATCGCGGCTTCAAAGTCTTTAAGGCTCAAAATCTCAACATTGCCAATGGCAACAATCACATCGCCTTCACGCAGGCCAGCACGCCCGGCAGCGCCTTCAGCAGTGTCTACCTTTACGCCGCCTTTGAGCTTGAGTTCTTTTTTCTGCGCCTCTGGCAATTCGCTGACCATTAAACCCATCGACTGCGCAGGGCCTGCAATCGGCGGCTTGGCTTCTGTTGCTGACGCTTTGCGCGCTGGCTTTTCTGGCTCGACTTCAGCGACCAGCACTGAAAGATCTTTGCTTGCGCCACGCCGGAAAACCGTTACCACTGATTTGGTGCCAGGTTTAATATTGCCCACCAGGCGCGGCAAGTCACTTGATTTTTCAATCGTCTTGCCGTCAAACTTGGTGATGATGTCGCCTGGCTCCACGCCAGCTTTCTCAGCCGGTGCACCTGCTTCAACGCCCCTGACAAGTGCGCCCTGTGGCTTGCCCAAGCCGATGGCTTCTGCAACTTCTTTGCTGACTGAGTCAATTTGCACGCCAATGCGCCCGCGTGTGACTTTACCGCTGCTGCGCAATTGGTCTGAGACCCTGGTGGCCTCGTCGATGGGAATGGCGAACGAAATCCCTTGGAACCCGCCTGAGCGCGAATAGATTTGGCTGTTGATGCCCACGACCTCACCGCGCATGTTGATCAGCGGCCCGCCAGAGTTGCCAGGATTAATCGCGACGTCGGTTTGAATAAAGGGCAAGTAGTCACCAGTTTCGCGCTGTTTGGCACTGACGATGCCTGCGGTAACGGTGTTCTCCAAGCCAAACGGTGAGCCGATGGCCATCACCCATTCGCCAACCTTCAGACGGCTGGTGTCACCAATTTTCACGGCGACCAGGCCGGTAGCTTCAATTTTTACGACCGCTACGTCGGTGCGTTTGTCGCTACCGATGATTTTGGCTTTGTATTCGCGGTTGTCGGTGAGCGTCACGATTACCTCATCGGCGCCTTCGACCACGTGCGCGTTGGTCATGATGAAGCCGTCGGTGCTCAACACAAAACCTGAACCTACACCACGTGGCTGTGCATCTTCAGGTTGTGCGCCCCGGTCGGGCCGTGGCGAGCGCGGTGCGTTGGGCGGCACCGGTATGCCAAAACGTTTGAAGAACTCCAGCATTTGCTCGTCAATGCCGCCGCCAGCAGCAGCGGTTTTGACTTTTTCAGACGTGCGAATGTTCACGACCGACGGCCCTACCTGCTCTACCAGGTCGGTAAAGTCTGGCAGTGTCCGGTTTTGCGCCAATGCAGACGACGTGGGTATCAGCGCTGCGGTCGAGAACACCACCCCGACTGCTACCAGAGTACTTGCCACAGCAGAACGCAACGGTTTTTTGATTTCTGAAAACATCATTCGCCTTGGATTTAATTCGATTTGATTCGATTTGATTGCACTGAATTTAACTAACTGAGAAAGCACTCGGACACCAAACTTGCCCAACAGGTTCACTTTTTTCGCTCAAGCCCGCTGGCGAACAAGCGCAGCGTCGCGGCTGGGACTTCGCCCATCACCGTCAGCCAATAAGCACCCAGCTGCTTGCTCATGCTTTGCGTGGCACCCATCGACATGCTGGTTTCTTTTTCATGGCGCTGGCGATCAAACGGTTCAACAAACAGCGACACCGAAGCCAGCCCGTCCGAAAAAATCCACTGCATTGGCTCGTCGGCGTTGGCATTGCCCGCGCCTACTGGGCGTTTGTAGCAGCTCATGGGTTTGAAGCCTGCGACAGGGGCTTTCAAAATCCAGCCCTGCGCATTAGCCGTGGTCTTCACCAGGCTCGGTTGCTCAGCGCGGTAGCCATCAACTTTGCCCATCATTTGCATGAGCTTGTCCATCTTGACAGGCGCATCAAGCTGCAGCTCTGAAAACGCGGCCTGTTCCAAAACCTGCCCGGCAGCATCAAGCGTTTGCAGCTTGACAACCAGACCCTTTTTTTGCTCAGTCCAAACGCGGTAGCCGTAACGCAAATTGTCTTTCGGCAGCAGCACCACCACGTCTGACTCCAGGCCCGCAATTCGCTCAACACCGTCGGCTTTGAGGGTATAAAAATCTGCAACGCGGCTATCGGCTGTTTGAATCAAATCGGGAAAGGTGGCGATAGATTCGCGCCTTTCCGTGCGCACTACTTTTTGCTCGGGCATGAACGTCACGACTTTGTCGTTATGCCGAAAAATGGTGCGGGGCGCGCCTGTTAGTGTCTCAACCCGTTCGATTTGCTGGCTGCCTTCGCAGAGGTGCCAGATTTTGGCCGCCGACATCGACCCGCCTGAAGACACCACATAGGTACCGATGTAAGCCCGCTTTTTTGACGACTCATGCATGCGCAGCAGCCAATCGTTGATGCTCTTTGCGTCCGATGTACCTGCCGCTACTGTCGGCGCCGCTGGCACAGGAGCGTTTGGAGTTGAATTTGGCTGGGGCTGAGCTGCTACTAAATTAGTAGCTGCTTGCGCCCATAAAATAAGCGCTAGAAGGCTAAAAGGCTTAAATTTCATAACAATTGCAGTCCTGACGGTACTTGATACACCATTGGCGTTGCGCACATTGCGCAACTAGCGCCGTGCTCCCGCCTGATTTTCAAAATTGGCGTTGCGCAAAAACCCACTGGGCACCGGCAAAGAAGTGCCGCCCATCTGCTTGTGCGCCGCCAGCAACTCTTCAAGCCTGGCGTCTCGCACCATTGGGCCTTGCGGCGATGCTACTAGGACCTGACCTTGCGCCGCGCCCGGTGCGGCTTGGGCCATTTGGCGGGCTGCGTCGCCACTGCCAAAACCAGACACGCTCCACGCAAGCGCAGCAACTGTCCCCATACAGGCAAAGCCAGCCAGCATTTTCCAGCGCATATCGCCATCGTTGGCGGCTCGTTTGGCGGCGAAATCGGCCACGACTGCAGGCTGGCTGCGGCTGACTTGCAGATTGGTCGAGACGGGCGCAATCTGCTCAAGCGCCAGGCTCTCGCCCAGTCGCTGGCTAAAACGGCTCACAAACAGAGCATCAGTGCCCTGCCCGGTGCCAGCAAATTGCATACTGTTTGCGCGAAGTACATCGCCAATCAAATGGTAGGTCTGCCATTGCTGGGCCACTTCCGAGCCTTGTTGGCCGGGCAGTAAAGCCGCGCTGCAGCCAGCCGCGTCGAGCTCGCCGTCAACCAGGGCGGACAACAACTCTTCAGTGGCAATGGGGTGGTTTTGAATTTTCATGGTGGGTCTCACATACCGTTCGCCTGGTGCTGCTACCAGCGCTTGCCGGACTGATTTTCAAGCAGCGGTTTTACTTTCTGGGAGATCGCCTCACGTGCCCGGAAGATGCGCGAACGCACGGTTCCAATCGGGCAATTCATGGCTTCGGCGATTTCTTCATAACTCATTCCTTCAATTTCGCGCAGGGTGACTGCCTGGCGAAGCTCCTCGGGCAGCGCCTCCAGCGCGGCATTAATAATCAGCGCAATTTCTTTACTGGCCAGCACTGCATCGGGTGTCTCTGGGCTGGTTAGTTCGTTTTCGGCGAATGAAGTTTCATCATCGTCGTCACTTTTGAAGAAATTTTCCGAAACTGTTGGGTTTCTCTTGAGGTCCATCAGGGCTTTTTTAGCAGTGTTCACGGCAATCCGGTACAGCCAGGTGTAGAACTGTGCCTCACCCCTGAATTGGGCAAGTGCCCGGTAAGCCCGGATAAACGTCTCTTGAGCGATGTCTTCCACCAAATCCACATCGCGGACCATGCGCCCAATCAGGCGCTGCACGCGCCGTTGGTACTTGATTACGAGCAATTCAAATGCTTTTTGGTCGCCAGCCACAGCTTGCGCAACCAGCAGCGCATCGGCGTCTGGTGCACGTTCAATCGGCGTGGGGTTGGAGTCGGTCATAGCGCGGAAGCGAGCAGCGCGGCGCTCGCACCAGACGACGTAACCACCGCTCGGCGCAAATCCATCCAGCGGTACGGCAGGGCAGATTTTTCAGCCCATAGCCAAAGACTGGCGCCTGCTGAATTTTCAAGCCGAAGCCACATGAAACGCTGCAAGTCAACTTGCAGCACAAGCTCAACACTAGATACACCGGTCGAGTACGCCGCACTTTGCCAGCGCCAGAGCTGGCCGTCCCATGCCAGCTGGCCAATTGGCGATGCTGCCCAACCGCTGGCCGCCGCAAAGCCAGCAAAAGCAACCGCCGCCAGCGCAAAAGACACGCTCCAAGCGCTGACTGAACCGAAACAAATCCAAAAGCCAATAGCCGCTGCACCGATTGCCCACAATGCAAAAAGTACCGCTCCCAAAAAGACGGAGCGCGCAAAGGGATATTGCACGGGTGGTGCGCTGTGGGTGGTCAACTCCGCCTCCGCGCAACGGTTAAATCCAACCCGGCGTTCAACACCGCGCAGCCCACAGAGTTAAGCGCCCAAGCGCTTGAACACCAGCGTGCCATTCGTGCCGCCAAAACCGAAATTATTTTTCACTGCAACGTTGATTTTTGCGTCCCGTGCGGTGTTGGCGCAAAAGTCGAGGTCGCACTCCGGGTCTTGGTTGAAGATATTGATGGTCGGCGGAATTTTCTGGTGATGCAAAGCCAGCACCGTGAACACCGACTCAATACCACCCGCGCCGCCCAGCAAGTGGCCAGTCATGGACTTGGTTGAGCTGATGACCATGCTTTTAGCGTGGCTGCCAAACGCGGCTTTGATGGCGTTGGTTTCATTGATGTCGCCCAGCGGGGTAGACGTACCGTGCGCGTTGAGGTAATGCACAGCGTCGGCGTTGATGCCTGCATTGCGCAGCGCACCTTGCATGGCGCGTTTGGGTCCGTCCATATTTGGGGCGGTAATGTGGCCCGCGTCGGCACTCATGCCAAACCCCGCCAGCTCGGCGTAGATCTTGGCGCCGCGCGCTTTAGCGTGCTCGTATTCTTCAAGTACCATCATGCCCGCGCCCTCACCGAGTACGAAACCATCACGGTCTTTGTCCCAGGGGCGGCTGGCGGTTTTTGGGTCGTCGTTGCGCGTAGACAGCGCCCGCATAGCCGCAAAGCCGCCAATGCCAAGTGGCGATACGGTGGCTTCAGCGCCGCCAGCCACCACGACATCAGCATCGCCGTATTCAATCATGCGGCCGGCATCGCCAATGCAGTGCAAGCCGGTGGTGCAAGCGGTAACGATGGCGATGTTGGGGCCTTTGAAACCAAACTTCATCGAAACATGTCCGGCAATCATGTTAATGATGGAGCCGGGCACAAAAAACGGGGTAATGCGCCGTGGCCCACGCTTTTGCAACTCCTCGTGGGTGGCTTCAATCAGAGGCAGCCCGCCAATGCCAGAGCCAATCACGCAGGCGATGCGCACCGCTTCTTCTTCACTCAATGCATCGCCGGTTTTCAAGCCACTGTCTGCAACCGCCTGACACGCCGCAGCCAAGCCGTAGTGAATGAAGGTGTCCATGTGGCGACCTTCCTTTTCAGGAATGTAGTCGTTCATGGAAAAGCCTTTAACTTCGCCCGCAATTTTGCAAGACGAGGCGGAGGCGTCAAACCTGGTAATTAGGCCAATGCCCGATTGGCCGGCCAACAGACTGGCCCAGCTTTGGTCAACCGTATTCCCAACAGGGCTGATACAGCCCAAACCCGTAACAACAACCCGGCGACGGCTCATGCACTAATTCCCTGATGAGATTGCAAAAAAGCCCCGAGGGGCTTTTTTGGGTAAAGAACGAAAAGACCGAGGACTTACGCTTTTTGGTGCGTATTGGCGTAGTCGATTGCGTTTTGAACGGTGGTGATTTTCTCAGCGTCTTCATCCGGAATTTCAATGCCGAACTCGTCTTCCAGGGCCATGACCAGTTCTACGGTGTCTAGCGAGTCAGCGCCCAGGTCAGCCACAAAGGCTTTTTCGCTGGTGACTTGACTTTCTTCAACGCCAAGTTGCTCGGCAATGATTTTTTTAACACGTGCTTCGATGTCGCTCATAAGTCCCTTTGGGGGTAGTAAATTAATCCGTAATTTTAGCGCGTTAGAGACCTGACTCTAGGCGCCCCGCCGTACGGATGCAAACCGGCTTGATTTTCAGTGTTTTACCACTACCAGGTTACCCAGGTTACATGTGCATGCCGCCATTGACGTGAATTTCCTGGCCAGTGATGTACGCCGCCTGCGGGCTGGCTACAAAAGACACCGCATGCGCAATGTCTTGCGGTTTGCCCAAATGCCCCAGCGGGATTTGCTGGAGCAGCGCTTTTTGCTGGTCTTCGCTCAGGCTGGCTGTCATGTCGGTTTCAATAAACCCGGGCGCGATGCAATTGACGGTGATATTGCGCGAGCCCAGCTCGCGCGCCAGTGCACGGGTCATGCCCGCCACACCGGCTTTGGCGGCGGCGTAATTTGCCTGCCCGGCATTGCCCGAAGCGCCGACGACCGAGGTAATGTTGATGATGCGGCCGTAGCGCTGCTTCATCATGGCCCGCATCACCGCGCGGCTCATGGTGAAAACGGCTTTTAAATTAGTGTCGAGCACGGCGTCCCAGTCGCTATCTTTCAGGCGCATGGCCAACATGTCACGGGTGATGCCTGCGTTGTTGACCAGAATCTGTAATCCGCCGTGGTCTTTGATCAGGCTGTCGATTAAAGCCTCAGCAGCGGGAACGTCATTGACGTTCAGATTTTTGCCTTCACAACCCGCAAACGCTGACAGGGCGTGCGAAATTTTCGCCGCACCTGCGTCGCTGGTGGCCGTGCCGACGACTTTGACGCCTTTGCGCGCCAACTCCAGCGCGATAGCCGCGCCTATGCCGCGCGATGCGCCAGTGACCAAGGCTACCTGGCCTTCAAATTTGTTGTCGGTCATGTCAAAAGCTCTTTTACTTGGGTCATGGAAGTTGGATCGAACAGCGGCGCACCATGCATGTCTGCATCAATGCGCTTGACCAGTCCAGCCAGCACTTTGCCCGGGCCGCATTCGACGATGTGGCTTATTCCGTGCGCCTTCATCGCTTGAATGCACTCTACCCAGCGCACCGGGCCGAACGATTGCCGGTACAGCGCATCACGCATTCGGTCAGGCTCTGTTTCAATGGCTACGTCAATGTTGTTGATAAGCGGGATTTGCGGCGCGGCAAACGTGGTGTCCGCCAATTTGGTTTTGAGTTTTTCGCCAGCGGGCTTCATCAGGCTGCAATGAAACGGCGCGGAAACTTGCAACAACAATGCGCGCTTGGCACCAGCAGCTTTGAGCTCTTCACACGCCATATCGACCGCCGCCTTGCTCCCGGCAATCACGGTCTGCATTGGGTCGTTGAAGTTCACCGCTTCAACTGTTTCTCCTATTTTTAAGCCATTTTGGCCTGTAGCGCCCGAAATACGGGCGCAAACAGCTATTATTTTGGTAGCGTCAAGCCCTAAAATAGCGGCCATTGCACCCGCGCCAACTGGCACCGCGTCTTGCATGGCCTGGGCACGAAACCGCACCAGCGGCGCAGCCTGCGTTAATGTAAGTACACCACTGGCCACCAGCGCCGCGTATTCGCCCAGCGAGTGGCCCGCCACGTAAGCAGGCACCGCGCCCGTCTCGGCCATCCAGATGCGAAATGCGGCCACGCCCGCTACCAGCATCACCGGCTGGGTATTGGTGGTCAGTGCGAGTTCTTCTTTGGTGCCCTGCTTGATGAGCAGGCCAATGTCCTCACCGAGGGCATCGGATGCTTCTTGCAGGGTGTGCAGCAGCACGGGGTGGTCGCCCCAAGCATCGAGCATGCCCACCGACTGGGCTCCCTGGCCGGGAAATACGAACGCAAAAGGTTTCAACATCTACTCCAGGATCACAACCAACGTTACAACCAGATCACAGCTTCAGCAGCACAGCGCCCCAGGTAAAGCCGCCGCCCACGCCTTCGAGCATCAAGGTATCGCCCTTCTTAATCTTGCCGCTGCGCACCGACACATCAAGCGCCAGCGGAATCGACGCCGCTGACGTGTTGCCGTGCTGGTCAACCGTCACGATCAACTTTTCAAGCGGCAACTTCAATTTTTTGGCGGTGCTTTGCATGATGCGAATATTGGCTTGGTGCGGAATCAGCCAGTCGATGTCTGAGTCCGTCAAATTGGCTTTGGCCAGCGTAGCTCGGGCAGCACTTTCAAGCACACCCACGGCAAGTTTAAAAACCGCTTGGCCGTCCATTTTGAGCAGCGCATCACCTATGACTTTGCCGCCCGACACATTGCCCGGCACGCACAAA
>JANPDQ010000413.1:0-1816 GCA_031431575.1 Polaromonas sp. | reverse complement strand
TTACCTGTGCTGATAAGCCCCATCGTGATGACGGTGGCCATTAAAACGCCGCTGGCCAATATTCTCTTGCCGCTGTCCCACGTGTAGAAGGCAAACTGCTTGCGGTACACCACCAAAATAAGCGGAAAAATCAAAATCGCCAAAATCCAGAACGCAGCAAGCGCCCCGCGCGTGCCGGTCATCATCAGCGCAATAACGTTGAAACCCAGCACAAACGCGGTGAGCGCAATGCGTGACGTGCTTTTAGCTTGCACCAACAAATACAGCGTGAAAGGGAAGGTACACACCACGAATTCGGCAAAAAAGTTTCGGTTCACAAACGTTGAAGCCGGGTTCGGCCCTTGCGGGAAAAACGTGAAATCAAAGTAAAACTGCAGCACCGTCCAGAGGGAGCACACAAACGCGCCCCAGTGAATGCCTTCAATCAAATAGGGCGTGCGCTCGCGCGAGAGCGTGTTGATACCTAGCCACAACATCAAGCTGAACAAAAACCAGCGAATCGCCTCTACCCCGCCCAAAAACGTGTGCGACCACACCATGCTGCCCAGCGCGTAAAACATCAGCGCCAGCGGCAGCCACATCAGCGCATGCCAGCGCAGGCCTTCACGCCGATTGCGCTGCTGCCAAAAAAACAGCAGCCCAGCGCCGACCACCGCAAACGCAGTCACGATGGACTTGAGCGTGTCTTGCAGCATCAATTCATTGGGAACGCCAATAGACGGCGATAAAAACATCATCAGCGCCAAAATAATGACGGTCCAGTCGCCCCTCTGCACCTCAAAAGGCAGGCCAGCTACCGGTGCAGCAGACGGCGTGCGCTGGGGTGTTCTGAGATCACTGCCTGCCGAGCTGGCCGGGCTTGCTGGTGGGATGGATCTGGCTCCAGACGGGCCGGGGTGCTGTGCGGATGCTGCCGAGCCGGGGTAACTACGTTTTTTCTTTGCCATAACTGCTTGAAAAGGATGGAAGCACTTTTAAAAGCATATTGTCGCTGCTCGGTGCTGACCAGATTTAGTGCGATTCGATTGTCTTGAACATTTCAATGTGCGGGATACCCACCTCGTCAAACGGTGCGCCGCGCACAACAAAGCCCGACTTTTCGTAAAAACCCTGCGCGCTGGCTTGCGCATGCAAAACTACTTCACGAAAGCCCTGCTCTTTTGCAGCAGCCACCAAAGCATCGACCACTGCGCCGCCCAGGCTGCCGCCGCGCAATACACGTTTGACGGCCATACGCCCAACTTTTGCGACTCCTGGGGCGTGCTGCAGCAAACGGCCCGTGGCTACGCACTGCTGCAGGCCGTTGTAGACCACCGCATGCAAAGCCGATTTGTCGGCTTCGTCCCATTCGTCTTCAACAGCAATGCCCTGCTCCTGCACAAAAACTTCCGTACGAATTTGGGCTGCGTCTGCGCCCAGCTGCTGCCAGGCTCCGGTCTTAACAACATGCATTTTTTCACCCGCTTCAAAGTCTGTGAAGAGCTGGCGAAGCGGTTGCGGCACAGGCACCGCCTTTTGGGTAGCGGGGTTGGCAAAAACGTAGAGCAATTCGCAAGTTACCAGCAAGGCATCGTCCCTGAAAATTGCACCGCTGAACACAATAGAGGAGTTGCCCACTTTGGTGCACTTCATAGCCACCTGCAGCTGGTCATCAAACCGTGCCGAGCCGTGGTATTCAAGCGTCGCTTTTTTAACGTACAAATCGCCTGCAAGTTGCTCCATTGCCTCTTCGTACGGCAACGCCAGCGCGCGCCAATAGTCACTGATGGCAGTGTCGAAATACATCAAATAATGGGCGTTGAACACTATCTTTTGC
>JANPDQ010000412.1:0-3151 GCA_031431575.1 Polaromonas sp. | reverse complement strand
CATTTGGCCGGTCTGGTTGCAGTCGTCGTCAATGGCTTGCTTGCCCAAAATCACCAGTTGCGGCTGCTCTTTGTCGACCAGCGCTTTGAGCAGCTTGGCAACGGCCAGCGGCTGAAGTTCTTCATTGGTTTCCACCAAAATCGCGCGGTCAGCGCCAATGGCCATGGCGGTGCGCAGCGTTTCCTGGCACTGCAAAACGCCGCAGCTCACGGCAATAACTTCAGTTGCAACGCCTTTTTCTTTCAAGCGGGTGGCTTCTTCAATGGCGATTTCGTCAAACGGGTTCATGCTCATTTTGACGTTGGCAATATCGACACCAGTGCCGTCGGACTTGACGCGGACTTTTACGTTGTAGTCGACTACACGTTTGACGGGGACCAAAACTTTCATTGCGCGGCTCCAAAAATGGTGACTGACCAACAGGTTGACGTTTACGTTAACGTAAGCTTTAACCCACGCTGTCGATTCTATGCTGAGGGGGTTTTTCAGGAGAAATTAACCGAAGTTGTTCGGTTTGAAAACGCCTGAAAATACAAAATAGAACGACCGTTCGTTTTTATTATAAGCAAGCCATGCATTGAATTTAGAGCGAGCTAACCAAACCCGACCAGTTAGCCGGGCATTTGACCTGGCGGCCTGGATTCGGCAGGTGCCGCAGCAGGCAGCCCATGCACGACCCGCTGCGGGTACGGAATCACAATACCATGCTCGACAAACGCCGCCAGCACCGCCAAGTTAACCTGCGACCGCAGATTTTGTTGGCCATTTTCCGGGTCTGTCATCCAGTAATTGGCTGTGAACTCCAACCCATCAGGCGCAAAGTTCGTCAGGTTAATCGTCACGCCGGGGTCTTTGAGCACCCGCTCTTGCGCAGTGGCGGCTTCTGCCAGTAGGCGCATAACCAGTGCTACATCACTGCCATAAGCAACGGTGACCACTGTGGCCTGCAGCACACGTGAATCCGCCAGCGATAAATTTTCAATCCGGTTACTGATGAAAAGCTCGTTGGGCACGATCGATTCGCGGCCTGACAACGCTCGCACCACGGTATAGCGCGCCCTAATGTCCGTGATGCGTCCTTCAAAGGTATCAACCCGCACGTTGTCGCCAATGCGTACGCTGCGCTCGGCCAGCATGACAAAACCGCTGACGTAACTGGCAGCGAGCTTTTGCAGGCCCAGGCCAACGCCCACACCAATGGCACCACCCAAAACCGACAGCGCAGTGAGGTCGATGCCCACTGCCGACAACGCAATCAGCAAGCCGACAAACACCAGCACCACCCTTAACCCATTGCTGAACGCCTTGCGCAGCGACAGCTCGTTGCCAGTGGCTGCGCGCAGCACGCGCGATTCAATCGCTGACGATATCCACAGCGTGATCAAAATCACGATGGCCGCTGTCAACGCACCTTCAAGTATGGTGCGAACAGACAGTGTTGAAGCCCCAAACTTCCACTTGATGTCGTCCAGCTCTTCAAGAATGACAGGCAAAAGCCCGCTTACCCACAGCAGCATGGCCAGCCAGGCGATCCATGAAATTGAACGCTCTAGTGCGTGTACCCACGGCGCGTCTCTAAATGCTGCTTGCAAAACTTTGACGCCAAGGCGAATTACCGCCAAAGACACCAGTACCGGAATGGCAACCTTGAAAATAGCCAATGGCAGCACCCGCAGCAGCAAGGCGCTGGCGGCATAGGCCACGAAGAGCAGCAGCAGCGGGAAAAGCACGCCGTCAACAATGTGCGCACCAAAAATAATCGACTGTTCATCTTTGTTTCCGCTCACTCGCCTGAGCAAGCGAATCACCAGCCACACCACCAGCACGCAGGCAACCAGCACACCCAGCTCAATCAATGCGCTGGGCTGCACCACGGCGGTGAGCCACTCATCAAAACTGTCAATACGCCGCTTGGGGTAGGCGGCAGTGCCAGTGAACAACCCGGGCGGGAAAAATGTGGAGAGTGCCATCAAACCGGCCATGACGGTTTGCGTTTTTCTATGAAAGCTTGCACGCCCTCTTGCGCAACGGCGTGGGCCATATTGCAGGCCATGGTTTGCCCCGCAAGCTGGTAGGCGGCTTCGATATTCGTTTCGCGTTGCTTGTAAAAAAGCGCCTTGCCCATGGCAATTGCCTCACGCGGCCTGGCCACGATGGCACTGACTAAGTTTTCAACTTCAGCGTCCAGCGCTTCAGGCGCTACCGCCCGATTGACAAGACCGCGCTGCATGGCCTCATTCGCCGTGAGGAAGCTACCCGTCAGCAGCATTTCCATCGCCTGCTTAGGCAGCATGTTGCGTGATAAGGGCACACTGGGCGTGGCGCAAAACAGGCCCACATCAATACCGTTTACGCCAAAGCTGGCGTTGCTGGACGCAACCGCCAAGTCGCACTGGGCCACCAGCTGGCAACCCGCAGCGGTAGCAACGCCCTGCACCTTTGCAATCACAGGCACGCCCAGGTTTTGAATCGACAACATCATGCGCGTGCACTGTGCAAACAGCTTTTGGTAGTAAGTAAGTTCAGGGTTGGCACGCATGTCTTTGAGGTTGTGGCCCGCGCAAAACGCCTTGCCTATAGCGGCGATGACAACTACCCGCGCTGCTGTATCTTTTGCGATGGCATCGAGCTCGGCTTGCAGGTCGGCCATCATTTCTTCGCTCAGTGCGTTGAAGGCGCTGGGCCGGTTCAACACCAGCGTGTGCACGCCGCGGTCATCAATGGTGTGCAGCACGAGCTGCGCGGGTTCAGTATTGGTGTTGGTCATGTGAATGGTGTGATCGGCAGACCCTAGCTTACACCGCCAAGAGAGCCACCAGTTCGCTTACAAATTGCTATTAAATAAATAGCTCATTACACCTAATTTTATTGCGCTGCAGCCCTATTTTACTAAAAAACGCTCGATTTTTCGACGTGCGCGCTTACCCAATAGAGTCAGCGCTTGCTTGCCTCAAAGCATCGTCTCTAGTCGTTCACTGCCGCGCTGCATGGCGAGTTCAACCATGCGCAGTTCCTCGTCAGTAAAGGTACTCGTCATGCCATCGACCAGCTCCACCTGAATTTTGATCGACTTGGCTGCCAGAACCGCGCCTGCCAGGCTCAAGTAAACACGCTTGACGCGCGCGTCGTTCGCATCCGGTTTGCGCACCAC
>JANPDQ010000411.1:0-1764 GCA_031431575.1 Polaromonas sp. | reverse complement strand
CAAACCCGTTTCCAGCCGTCCGCTTGCACCATCGCTAAAAGTTCGTTGACCTTAACCGGCATTTTTTAAATCATCTCACATTGCAGGGCTTGAGCAGGCTTTGAGCCTACTCGGGCAAAACGCCAATCACTGCAAACTCCGAACCACCTCCAACGCCTGCTCAATCCGCTCTACTGCGTGAATCGTCAGCCCCTCAAAGGCTTTGTCATTCTTCTTTAGCGCGTTGGCTTTGGGAACGATGGCAACGCTGAAACCGAGTTTTGCGGCTTCTTTCAGGCGCTCTTGCCCGCGTGGTGCAGGCCGCACTTCTCCTGCCAAACCGACCTCGCCAAACGCGATAAAACCCTTTGGTAGCGGCCTGCCACGCAGACTTGAAGTAATCGCCAACATCACTGCCAGGTCAGCTGCGGGCTCGCTGATGCGCACGCCGCCGACGGCGTTGACAAACACGTCTTGGTCCATGCACGCCACACCCGCATGGCGGTGCAGCACGGCCAGCAGCATAGCCAGGCGGTCTTTGTCCAAGCCAACTGACAGCCGCCGCGGCGATGGCCCGCCGCTATCCACCAGCGCCTGAATTTCAACCAGCATCGGCCGCGTGCCTTCCAGCGTGACCATCACGCAGCTGCCGGGCACAGGCTCGGTGTGCTGGCTTAAAAAGATGGCGCTGGGGTTGCTGACGCCTTTCAGGCCTTTTTCGGTCATGGCAAACACGCCGATTTCATTCACTGCGCCAAAGCGGTTTTTAATCGCCCGCACCAAGCGAAAGCTGCTGTGCGTGTCGCCTTCAAAGTACAAAACGGTGTCCACCATGTGTTCAAGTACGCGCGGGCCGGCCAACGCGCCTTCTTTGGTCACGTGGCCGACGAGCACAATGCACACGCCGCTGGACTTGGCCATGCGGGTCAGGTGTGCAGCGCATTCGCGCACCTGCGCGACCGAACCGGGCGCGGACGTTAGCTGGTCTGAATACACGGTTTGAATCGAATCGATCACCGCAATGGTGGGCTGAGTGGCTTCCAGCGTGGCGAGGATTTTTTCCAGCTGGATTTCGGCCAGCACTTTGACCTGTGAGCCCTCCAGGCCGAGTCTTCTTGAACGAAGTGCAATCTGCGCACCGCTTTCCTCACCGGTCACGTAGAGCGTACTTTGCCCCGCACGCTGCAACGAATCCAAAGCCTGCAGCAGAAGTGTGGACTTACCAATGCCGGGGTCGCCGCCAATCAACACCACGCCGCCTTCCACAATGCCGCCGCCCAGCACGCGGTCCAGCTCGTCATGCCCGGTGGGCGTACGCTGCATGTCGGTTGCGTCGATGTCGGCAAGCGTGGTGACTTCAGACGCCTTGGCCAGCCCCACGTACTGCTGGCTGTAGCGGTTTTTGGTGGGCGCCGAGTTGTCAGCCACGCCTTCAATCAGCGTGTTCCAGGCGTTGCAGTGCGGGCATTTACCCAACCATTTTGGGCTTTGCCCGCCGCATTCGGTACAGGTGAAGGAGGTTTTGTCTTTTGCCATGCGCGTAGTTTACTGGGAATATTTACAGTTTTTGGATGCGCCTGCAGCGTGCGTACGACAAAAACAAATAATGTAGTACAGTATTTTTGAAACTGTCATACACCAAAAGGAATCTTCCATGCTCACCGTGCGTCTGCCCGCCCAACTTGAAAACGAGCTTATCGATTACTGCAAACGTCACGGGTTGTCGAAAACCGAGGCTGCTACAACAGCTTTAAAAAAGTTGCTTAGATCCGAAGCGGATCCTTT
>JANPDQ010000410.1:0-1776 GCA_031431575.1 Polaromonas sp. | reverse complement strand
AAAGCTCACCATCAGGCCGTCTTCGTCAGCGGTGCTCAGGTAAATTGTGCCGCCTTTCACCGGATTACCCGCACCAAAATCCTGCGCCTTTTTCATGTCAATCAGTTTGGCTCTAGATGCCAGATACGCGTCGTCCAGCATTTGCTCGGGCGTCACGGCCATGGACGATGGCTCGGCGACATATTTGTACACGTCTGCAAACGCGAGCTTCATCGCTTCAATTTGCAGGTGTTGCGACTCTGCACTGTCGACTGGCAAACTGGCCAAATCAAACTTGTCGAGAATGCCGACTGCAATCAGTGCGGCAATGCCTTGCCCGTTGGGCGGAATCTCATGCAGCGTGTGGCCACGGTAGTTTTTGCTGATGGGTTTGACCCACTCTGGCTGGTAGCTTTCAAAATCTTTGAGCGTGTGGCTACCGCCGTTGGCTTGCGAGAATTTGACAATCGCCTCAGCAATCTCGCCACCGTAAAGTGCTCTTCCTTTTGTAGCGGCAACAGCTCGCAGACCTTTAGCTGCTGCCTTGAACTGAAACAGCTCACCAACTTGCGGCGCCCTGCCCCACGGTAAAAACGCCTCTTTAAATCCAGGCAAGCCTTGCAGCTCGGGCGTAGCGGCTTCCCACTTTTGCTGCACCACTGGGGTTAGCAAATAGCCGCGCTCGGCAATCTCGATGGCCGGCTGCATCAAGTCTGAAAACGGTAATTTGCCGAAGCGCTCGCTCAATGCCGACCAGCTGGCCACCGCGCCGGGCACGCTGACGGAGTCCATGCCGCGCTTGGGCGGTGTGCTGCTGCCGGGGTACTTGCGCTTGAAGTACTCAGGCGTCCAGGCCTGGGGCGCGCGGCCAGACGCATTCAGCCCGTGCAATTCTTTGCCGTCCCAAATGATGCAAAACGAGTCGCTGCCCAGACCGTTGCTGACGGGCTCAACTATCGTCATGACCGCCGCTGCTGCAATTGCCGCATCTACCGCGTTACCGCCCAGAAGCCGCATGCGCAGGCCCGCAGAAGACGCCAGTGGGTGCGAGGTTGACACCACGTTACGGGCAAATACCGGAATGCGGGTGGTGGCGTAGGGGTTGTTGAAATTGAAGTTCATGGGGGAAAAATTGAAGGGTTGTCGCGGGAGGATTAATGGTGGGCGGTTTATTCAACAGTCAGCTTGCGGTCGGCGATGATTTTCTTCCACTTCGCATTGTCAGCTTTGACCATCGCGGCAAACGCTTGCGGTGTACCGCCAGCGGGCTCTGCGCCCAGGCGAGCAAAGCGCTCTTTGACATCTGCATCGGCCAGCGCAGCATTGACGGCCTGGTTCACCTTTACCGACAAATCTTGCGGCAGGCCCTTGGGGCCATACAGGCCAAACCAGGTGATGGAGTCAAAGCCCGGCAGCGTCTCAGCCACGGTCGGCAAGTCTGGTGCCAGAGCACTGCGTTTGGCGCTGGTCACTGCAAGGGCACGCAGCTTGCCGTCTTTGACGTGCGGCATGCCGGTCACAAACGAGTCAAACAGCACGTCGACCTTGCCGCTCACCAAATCAGGAATAGCCAACGCCGTGCCACGGTACGGAATATGCAGAATGAAGGTGTCAGACTGTGCTTTGAAATACTCGGTGGTCAGGTGCACGATGGTGCCGTTGCCACTGGATGCGTAGTTCAATTTGCCCGGATTTTTGCGGGCGTAGTCGATGAATTCACGCATCGTTTTAACCGGCAGCGTATTGGGCACCACCACAATATTGGGCGAGCTGCCAACAAACGCAATCGGCGAAAAA
>JANPDQ010000409.1:0-5656 GCA_031431575.1 Polaromonas sp. | reverse complement strand
TTCTCTGCGAACCTCTGCGTTCTCTGCGCCTCTGCGGTGAATGACTTCGAGCTTCTGCGTAGTTAAATACCGAGCTGGGAACGTACTATTTTTAAGCCATTTAGACCTGTAGCCCAATAAAAACAGGCGCAAGCAGCTATATAAAATATAGCAAATTGGCTCACTACCGCTGCTGCAAAGGCGCGTGAGTTTTGCGCACCACGCGAATCGGTATTGCCTTGAACGATGGGCACTCATATATTGCAATGCTTTGCGCATCGATGGGATAAGTGCCGCAGCTGGTCAGCTTCCAAAACCAGTTGCTGTGAATTGAGCAACTTGACTTGCCAGCCTCAGTCCATTCTAAAAATACACATGAACGGTCAAGGCAGCATTGGCCGCAGTGGGTGCAGTCGCCCTGTACAGATGAAGAGACCGGCCCTTGGAACATTAATTGCCCCAACAAACGCTCCAGGTTGCGGGCAATGACATCTGCCCGCCACAGCGCGCAAATACTCTTGGCAGAGCGTTTGACAGTGCCGCCATACCGTCGCAAAAAACTTACACGCCCTGACAAAGCCGCGCAGGCAACCGGCGCAGCTGGCAGTAGCAACGCCATCAGTGCGAGGCACAACGCCTGTACCACCTGAGAAAAAAATTTAACCCACCAGGATTCGGAGCCTGCCAACCTGTCTCCCGAAAATCAACAAAATTGGGCTATAGCCCAATAAATAAGGCAGCGAGCAGCTACTGATTAAATAGCTGCTGCGCCCACTACACTTCAAACAACCATCTGGTTACTTGGGCATGATCACGGTGTCAATCGCGTGAATCACGCCATTGTCAGCCGCCACGTCAGCCGCAACGACTTTGGCACCGTTGACGGTCACGCCGCCTGCGGTGGCCAAAGTTACTTCACTGCCCTGCACGGTTTTTACCATGCCAGGCTTGACGTCTTTGGCCATCACTTTGCCAGCTACTACGTGGTACGTCAAAATTTTGGTCAGTGCTGCTTTGTCTTTGAGCAAGCCGTCCAGTGTCTCTTTCGGGATTTTTGCGAAGGCTTCGTCAGTTGGTGCGAAAACGGTGAAAGGGCCTTTGCCTTTAAGCGTATCTACCAGGCCAGCGGCTTGTACAGCAGCCACCAGGGTTTTGAAATTGCCGGCTTTTACAGCAGTGTCCACAATGTCAGCGGCCTGCGCAGACATTGCAAAGCCAGCAGCCAAAGCCAATGCGATCAGGGATTTTTTCATGGTATTTTCCTCAAAAGGTGATGTTGCCAAACACCAGAAATTTGGTGTAATCGAACTATAAAGTCGCAACAGTAGGATTGTAAACTGTAAGGTCTTTTTAAATACCGCTTAGTAACAATTTAAAGCAACTGAGGCATTTCTACGCCGCCCGTTTACACCGTGATGCAGCTTTGCGGCATAAATTTAAACTGCTCGTTTTTGCGGGCGTACCCCAGCGGATTCGCCACCACCCTGCAGCTTGCCACCTTGTAGTCTGACGGACAATGCAAATGCCCGTGTAGCCAGAGGTTAGCCAGCGGAAACAAGTCGTCTAGCGCGTTGCAGAACCCGGCAGTGCCCGGCGTCGTGCCAAAGCGAGGGTCTGCCGACAACAAACTTGGCGCAAAGTGAGTGACAACTACCGTTTTGCCGTTGAAGGGCTGTGCAAGTGCGTGCCGCAGCCAGACCTGGCTGGCCAGTCCAAGCTCGCGCACTGCTTCGGCCAGCATTGGTTTGCCGCCCACCAGTGTGTGGTTTTTTTTCAGGGCAAAGTCCGCCGCGCGAAATGCTTTTTCACGCGCTGCCAATTGCTGACCTAAAGTTACCTCGCTGCTTACCGCGCGAGCCGAGGTCAAGGCGTCAAAGTCAGTCCAGAGTGTGCAACCTACAAAACGCACGCCTGCAAGCACTGCCACTTCACGCTCCAACCACACCAAACCCAAGCGGGCGCAGGTTTGCTGCAGTCTTTGGTGCGCCTCGGCAAAGTCCAGCGCGTCGTACTCATGGTTGCCCGGCACAAAAATCACTGGCACTGGCCAGTTGGCGAAGCGCCCTAAACCGAAGTCTGCAATGCCAAGGCGCGTTAACGACGAGCTGTTTTGGTACGAACCAATGTCGCCAGCCAATACCAGCACGTCGGCGCCGGGAGTGTGTTGGGGCACGAAGTGCGGATTTGACTCCAAATGCAGGTCAGAAAGCAGTTGAATGTTCACCGCTGCATTGTCGCCCATGCGCACGCGCTGACGAGGTTATGCATTTTATGCATCGGTAAACTGCGTCTTTAGGCTTGTGAGCCAAGGGAAAACCCTTATATTTGAGTCACCGTAACTTTTATCGCCACACCCGGCGAAACCCAATGACTGATTTGCTCAAGCAATTGTCTGACTTCATCCAACCAACCAGTGCCCCACAGGCGCAGCAAACTCCGGGTGTTGCACAAAGCCTGATGGAGCGTGCCGAGGCGGACGCTGGCCGCAACCCCGCTGAGGCCGCTGAGCTGCGCGACGCAGCCCGGGCTTTTTTAAGCGTGGTGCGCTGATTCCAAGAAAGCCTGGTGTTAAGGCAAAAAAGGCAGCCTCAGGTTAGGCCGCAGCCGCTTCGCGCAGGCGCTCGGTCAACTCCGCCAGGTGAACAATACCAGCCGGGCCTTGCGCCTGTGCCAGCAGGGCGTAGCCAGGCAGCCCGGCTTCGAGCTCGTCCAGGGTTTGAAAGCTTTCAAGCTCTGCAAGTAGAGTAAATGCCTGCTGAGGAATATGGGTTAGAACGAACGTTGTCATCACTTCAACGATACGTGCAACCGCTACAGCGCAATGAGGTGCCGCAATTGGGTACACCACCTGCGGCAGTTCGAGCGCAGCCGATGAAGTGCTTGCAAATGCCCGCTCGCTTACATCCGCCGCATCCGCCGCATTGGGTGAATCCACCACATCAGGCACAGCACCTGAGGGTTGAAAGTCCGCCAAGCGCTCTCCTCGCAACTTGATGAGTCCCTCCTCTTCAAGCTGGCTCAACAAATCTGCCGCGTCATGTTCTACAAACTGAACCATTAAAGCGCTGACGCTGGTTTTCCCGTCTACCGCCTTCAGCATGGCTTTTAGCGCAGGCGCCAGCTTGGCATCCGGCGTGAACGCAGCGGCTCGGCCCATTGGCGTTCGTACATATTGCAGGGTGGTGGTGCTGGTCATCTTAAAAGACTAAGGAAGGACAGATTTTGTAAAACTTGAGCAAGCGGGCCAAGTAAGCCAATGTTACATGCGCGGCACAGGCAATTGCCAGAACAAACAACATTAAGGGGTTGGCACCTCGGGACGAAATGCTTTTGCAGTCGCTGAGTCGCTTGATGAACCATTGAGCCCCCAAAAATGGGTGTTTCTCACATTTGCACGCTTCTCGGGCAGCTGGTTTGGGCCGGTTTTACCAAGGTTTATGTTTTGTAACCAATAATGACGAGGCATGAACACCAACAAACTGATATCAGCGGCCAGTGACGAAGCCTTTGAAAATTCGTTGATGCTTGAATGGCTCCAGGGTGCCAAGATGGGCCTGTGCGTTGCTGACGACCAGTTGCGCATTGCCATGCTCAACCCAACGGCTTGCGAGCTGCTTGGCGTAGATGGGTTGGCTACATTGGGCCGGTCGTTTGACAGTTTTCTGGAAGGGCTCGGATTTCCTGCTGACGTTGTGGCGCAGCTATCTGCACCAGATGGTCGAGGCGACTACCCATTGGTTTTAAGCCCGCGGGGCACCGGGCGAGCGCGGCATCTGCTGCTCAAATTCAGCGCCGTGACAAGCGACGCGCGCGGCGTGTACAAAGTAGTGGCGATCACGGACATCACGCCCTTGATGCAGGCCCAGCAACAAATAGATTCCGAGCCGTTCAGGCGTCAATGGCAGGCGCTCAATGCTGGCGTAGTGATCTCTGATGCCCTCGCGCCGGACATGCCTGTTGTGTTTGTAAACGCCATGTTTGAGCAGATGAGTGGATACCCATCGGCTGAAATTTTGGGCCGCAATTGCCGATTTTTGCAGGGCACCGATACCAGTCAGCCCGGCATTGACACGATTCGCGAAGCCATCAAAGAGCAGACCAACGGCTTTGCAACCCTGCGAAATTACCGCAAAGATGGTGCGCTCTTTATAAACCAGCTCTTTATCTCTCCTGTGCGTGACTGCGCGGGCACCGTGACCCATTTTGTTGGGATTCAGCACCTGCAAGCGCCTCACCAAACTGCCGCTGGCGCGGGCCCGTCTGGCGCTGACTTTTTTGTCTGTTAACCAGTCAAAAATAAGCGCGGAGCAAGAGCCACCATGACGTCAGAAACGGTTCTTCTTAGCTACAGCACAGTGGGAATGGCTGCGCGCGAAGTTATGTTGTTAAAGTCATTCGTACGGATGCTGGAGGGCCGAACCGCGCAGCGCTGGCTGTTCAAGCCGCAGCAAGGTGCGCACGAACAGCAACTGGCAGACTTGATCTTTGTGGGGGACGAAGGCGCGGCTCCAGAACCATCGCCTGGGGCAGCGCAAGTTGCCAGGCAACTGCGCATGGGCGTCCTGGCAATTGACCTCTATGCAAGCATTAACCGGCCGCTACGCCCTGACGAGCTGGAACGTGAACTCAACCGGATGGGCTCACTGCTGGTGCAGGCCAGAGCCGCGCAGGCCAATGGGGAAGCGGTTGGTTCACGTGTGTCAGCAAGCGGCTATGAAAATGTCAGACCGCCGCAGGCATCTGCGTTGTGGCGGCCAGTATCCGAAGGCAGCGCACACTCCGAATTTACGCCTTCTACCGCTTCACCACGCAAGTTCGCGCAAACTGGGCCCGCAGGCTGGCCTGAAAAGGAGCCGCTAAAAGTGGCGCTGCCGATGGCTAACAGCCCGAGGCATGTAAAAATTGCTGTGGGGTTGGATGATCGGCTGAGCTTTCCGCGCTGGCCGCATGCCAACTTGGTCAGTACGCCAGCGCGACTAAAAATGGCATCGATCATGGTGGGCGGCAAGACTTTGGGTAAGCTGCAAGAAAACTCCGGGCAGAGTATTCAAGCTTGTACTGAGTTCGTACAGGATATGCATGCAGCGGGTTTTTTATCGGTTCTCAAGGCAGGTGGCGACAGCCTGGTGGTTGCCGCCGACCTAAGCGTTGTCGGTAGTAGTCCGGACCACGCAACGGTTACTAAGGCACCGGCCGAACTTCCTGAAAAATCGGTTCAGGACACGCCCGTCTTGCCCGGTTTGCTCTCGCGCATTCGCGCGCGGCTGGGGATGTCGCCCGCGGGTTAAGGCTATCGCGTGCGCGGCCCTGCAACAGGCCAGTCGCTGGGCTTTCCCATTGCATTTTGCGGCAAAGCACTACCGTAGGTCACGCTGCTCAAGGCGGCGTACCAGGGCAAAGCATCGAGTGCCCAAGCTTCAACTTCCCGCTGGTGCGCAGCTGCTTGCGGTGACCGCAGCACCACGAAAGCCTTGAGCTTTGGCGGTGTTGCCAGTGTGTCCAGCCGCACCGCTGCGTGTTGAACGCGTGGGTGCATTTGCAGCTGCTGGGCCACCCAGTCAGGCGACACATTGTGGCCGCCAACCTGAACGCTGTTGTCAGTGCGGCGCAGCAACTCAAACTGGTGGTCACCGGTCCATTTCACTTCGTCTTGCACCGGCATCACCGCCTGCTTGCC
>JANPDQ010000408.1:0-2019 GCA_031431575.1 Polaromonas sp. | reverse complement strand
TTGAGCGCCTGGATGATGCGGGGTTTTTTCAAGCCGGCGGAATTCTTGTAGGCACCCACGTTTACATGGCCTACCAGAACTACCTTGGCGTTCGGTGGGAGTCTGCCGCGCAAACTCTGGACTTAGACTTTGCGCATGCAGGGCGAAATGTTTCGGTTGCCATACCTTCTGACGTGACCATGGACATGGGCAGCGAGATCGAAGCTCTCAAAATGGGGTTTGTTCCTGTCAAGAGCTTGACCACTTACGTCAAATCGGATGAGCAAGATTTGCAGATCGACTTTGTGACGTGCCTGCACCGGGGCGGCGACACACCCGTTTTGATCAAAGCACTAAACGCCACCATGCAGCCCTTGAAGTTCATGGAGTTTTCAATGGAAGCACCGATTCAAGTTACGCTGCTTGCCCAGCGCGGAGCCATCACCGTTAACGCGCCGCCACCAGAGAGGTATGCTTTGCATAAGTTATTGGTACATGGCGAAAGGCCACAAAACATGCGGGTGAAAGCTACAAAAGACTTGGCGCAGGCGGCGTCACTGATTGACTATCTTTCCAAAAATGACTCTGAACTTCTTAGCGATACCTGGGACGAACTCATTGCCCGGGGGCCTGGGTGGCGAAGCCGGGCGGTTGAGGGTTTGAAGGCGTTAAATGATCATCACCCTGCAGTTGATACCAGTGCGTTAGTCGTGATGCCAGCCATACCCGCGTGAACATCATTGGCTGGACTTGCAGGACTTGCTGGGCTGGCTAAGCGTAGGTCAATGCGATATTCAAGAAAAATCAGATTTAAGCTCTGAATCTGGCCTATTTTAAGCACCAAATGTGCATTAAAACCAATAAATACGGGCGCAAGCAGCTCCTAAATTAATAGTATCTGCAGTAACTACAATCTACATCGACTGCTCAAGCAGCTCGATGTAATCAGCACTGGTTGCCAGGCGCGGGTTGGTTTTGTGGCAATGGTCGGCCAATGCGCCGGAAATAATTTTGGCAAATTGATCTGGCTGAACGCCCATGCTCGATAGGCCGATGGGTAGCCCCAGCCGGGCGCTCATTTCAGTGACAGCGCCAGCCACGTCGCTGCCTTGCGCCAAACCCATCGCGTGAGCCATGCGCTGCAGGCGGTTTTCTTTTTGAATGGACTCGACAGCGGAGTTGAAGCGGATGACCGCAGGCAAAAACATAGCGTTTAGCGTGCCGTGGTGCAAACGCGGGTCAACACCGCCCAGGCTGTGGCTGAGGGAATGGACGCAACCCAGGCCTTTTTGAAATGCCATGGCGCCTTGCATTGACGCGCTCATCAATTGCATGCGCGCTTCGCGGTCACTGCCGTCGCGAGTGGCGCGCTCAATGTGTGCCCAGCCGCGCGCCAGGCCATCAAGTGCAATGCCGTCCGCTGGTGGGTTGAAAGCGGCAGACATGAAGGTTTCCATGCAGTGCGCAATGGCGTCCATACCCGTTGCTGCCGTCAGCTTTGCGGGCAAGCCCAGCGTCAGCTCGGGGTCACAAATGGCCGCTTTGGGGATGATGTGCGGTGAGTGAAACCCGAGCTTGCGGCCGTCGGCCACGATGATGATTGCGCCGCGCGCAACTTCGCTGCCGGTGCCGCTGGTGGTGGGTACGGCAATCAAAGGCGCGGCTGCAGCTGTGATCTTGAGCGAGCCGCCTTCAATGGTTGCGTAGGTGGTTAATGGCTGGTCGTGTGTGGCTGCAATTGCTACGCCTTTGGCGCAGTCAATGGCCGAGCCGCCGCCCACTGCAATCAGGCCATCACAGCCGCTGGCTTTGTACAAAGCGCTGGCGGCTAACACGGGGGCTTCCGTGGGGTTCGATGGGGTTTGGTCGAACACAGTGACTTTCAAGCCATTCAGTGCTGCGAGTGCAATATCCAATATGCCAGCAGCTTTGACGCCTGCGTCAGTAACCAGCAGCGGTTTGGTGATGCCGACGCGAGCGCACTCTTGCTTGAGTAACTCAATAGCGCCGAAGTCAAACTGGATTTGGGTGATGTAGTTG
>JANPDQ010000407.1:0-16418 GCA_031431575.1 Polaromonas sp. | reverse complement strand
CTGACGTTTTTGTAGCCCGACTCTGACAGCAATTGCTCCAATAGCGCCACATTGACGGGTTGGTCGTCAACAATCAGGATGCTTGCGCTGTAAATGTCGAATTCTTCGTTCATGGGGCTTCCAGTCGTGGTGTTTTGGATTTTTCGGATCGGGTGGCTTCAAACTTGAGCGCAACGTCTAGCGACATCATAAATTCGTCAATTTTGATGGGCTTGGTCAGGTACTTGAAGAACCCGGCCTCCAGACCTTTTTCAATGTCACTTGGCATTGCGTTGGCGCTCAATGCCACCACGGGTATGTGGGCTGTGGCGGGGTCGTCACGCAGCATTTGCATGGCCTTGATGCCGCTGATGCCCGGCAGGTTGATGTCCATCAATATCACGTCGGGCTGCGCCGTTTGAGCCAGGCTCACGCCGCTGTGGCCATCACGCGCTGAGACCAGCCGCATGTCCGGGCGGCGCTCAATGAGGTTTTCAACCAGCAGCAGGTTGGCCGGGTTGTCTTCGACGTACAGCAGGGTATGCGTTGCTGCACCGTTGTGTGTGGCGCCGGCCGCCATTGCGGCAAATTCAGTTGCGCCAGCCCGGGGCTTGTGCGCGATCGTCAAGTTCATTTCAACCCAAAAAACACTGCCGGTGCCGACGGTGCTTTCAACCCCAATAGTGCCGCCCATAAGCTCGATAAGCCGCTTGGTCATGACCAGGCCAATGCCTGTGCCTTGCTCGGTATGCGCCTCTTGCCCCAGCCGGTTAAACGGTTGGAAAAGCTGTGCAATTTTGTCTGGCGCAAGGCCTTGGCCAGTGTCTTCAACACAAATACGAATGCGGGTTGCGCTCACGTGAACGCACTCTACCGTTACTTTGCCCTCGGGCCGGTTGTACTTGATGGCGTTGGACAGCAGGTTGATCAGCACCTGTTTGAGCCGGGTACGGTCAGCTTTGACAAAACAAGGCTCAGCAAAGTGCGGAAAGGTCACGCCAATGCCGCGCTTGGCAGCCTGCGGCTCAATCATGGCCTCGCACTCCTGCATCACCTCTAGCAGCGACACGGGCTCTGGCGACAACGACAGCTTGCCGGATTCAATCAGCGCCAGGTCCAAAATTTCATTGATGAGCTCCAGCAAATACCAGCCAGCTTGCAAAATTTGGTCAACACTGCGCTTTTGCGACGGTGTGGGCTGCGGGTTGCCAGACTCAATCAGTTGTGCAAACCCCAAAATGGCGCTGAGCGGCGTGCGCAGCTCGTGGCTCATGCTGGACAAAAAGTCTGACTTGGCGAGGTTGGCTTTTTCCGCCACGGCCATGGCGTCTTTGAGCGCCAGCTCGACCCGTTTGCGAACCGAGTTGTCGGTACCAATCAGCAGGTATCCGATGATGTTGCCATAGTCGTCACGCAGCGCCGTAACCGACACAATCGCCGGAAACCGGCTGCCGTCTTTGCGGATATAGGTCAGCTCGTAAATGTCTTCAATGCCGCGTGAGGCCTTGAACACCAGCGCCTGAAAACCGGGGGTGATGGTGGTTTCAAGCTCCAGGCTCAGCGCCTGGGCGCGGGCTTTGACTTCTTCAGGGTCATGAATGTCGCTGGGATTGATTTTGTTGACGACTTCTTCAGCCGTGTAGCCCACCATCATTTCCGCGCCGACGTTAAACAGCTGGATGATTCCTTTTTCGTCAGTCGCAATGATGGAGAAATTGGCGCTTGTCAAAATGGCGTTTTGCAACGCGCCTACCTTAACCAGCGTTTCTTCGGCCAGCTTGCGCGCCGTATTGTCGTAACCAATCAGCAGGTAGCCAATGATGATGTCCTGCTCATCACGCAGGGCCGTCACCGACACAATCGCCGGAAACCGGCTGCCGTCTTTCCTGATGTAGGTCAGCTCGTAAATGTCTTCAATGCCGCGCGAGGCCTTGAACACCAGCGCCTCAAAACCGGGTTCGATCTGCGTTGCCAGCTCAACGCTTAGTGCTTTGGCCCTGGCAACCACTTCTTGCGGGTCTGAAATATCGGCGGGGGTGATTTTGTTCATCACCTCCAGCGCGGTGTAGCCCAGCATGCGCTCGGCACCCACGTTAAAAATCTGGATCACGCCACTGGCATCTGTCGCAATGCTTGAGAAATTGGCGCTATTGAAAATCGCCTTTTGCAGTGCACCGGTTTTAAGCAGCGCTTCCTGATGTCGCATTTCAATCATCCCGTCAAGGCTGGCGGCATCATAGGTGGCGTTAAATCTGCTGTCGGTAAGGGGCATGTGGGTATGTGTGAAATGTCAGTTGATATTTTTGACGATAGGCCCATTACTGTTGCAGGTTTGTGCAGGCAGGTCTGTACGTTGGCGCACATACCTGCAAACCTGATGCTTGTAAGTATTTTTTAATACCAAGCCAGCGTGTAGTTTGATCTAACGCAAGGACGTGCCAATCAATTGCGCCCAGAGTTGGTGCATCTAGCCGCCATCCCAGCCAATTGACGAGCCAGCCATATAACCTGCCAATAAAAAGGACTTGTATATGCAAAACGACCTCACATCTGGCATGCCGCCGCTGTCAGGCGCGCAAACGCTTGAGAAGTTGTCGCCCTGGTGGCGGCGCTCGGCCATCATCACCATGGTTTTGGGTTTTGCGGTGCTGATTTTGCTGACCACCCGGGTCTACACCGATGCACCGCCGATTCCTGAACGCGTAATCACCACCAGCGGTGCGGTGGTGTATACCGGCCCGGAAGTGACAGCTGGGCAACTGGTGTTCTTGAAATACGCCCTGATGAACAACGGATCCATCTGGGGTCACGGCGCTCTGTTGGGGCCTGATTTTTCAGCCGACTATTTGCACACACTGGCCGTACACAACGCCAGCAGCATGGCTCTGGCGCAGAGCAATGCAGCCACCGAAACCTTGCCGCCCGCCAAGCGCGCGGCCATTGAAGCAGAAGTACGTACGGCACTGAAAGAAAACCTCTACGACCCGCAAACCAAGGTCTTGAGAGTAGGCGATGACTATGCCGCCTGGTTTGCAAGCCGTCCTGCCGCTTGGGTCGAGTATTTCTCGGACCCCAAATACAACGGTGGCCTGCGCGCGAAAACCATCACTGACCCCACCGAGCTACGCCAGTTGAGCGCCTTTGTGGCTTGGACGGCGTGGGCTGCTGCCGCGTTGCGGCCGGGAGAAAAGCATTCCTACACCAACAACTTCCCCTATGACCCGTTGGCAGGCAACACGCCGTCAGCCGATGCGGTGCTCTGGTCTGCGGTCAGTTTGATCTTTTTATTGGGCGGCACGGCAGCCGTGTTGCTGGCCTTTGGCAAGTTTGATTACCTGGGCTGGAAAGCCAGACCCGGCTATTTGCACCCGCCAGCACAAGCCTTTGCCGCCTCACCCGCACAGCGCGCCACGCTGAAGTATTTTGCGGTGGTGGCATTGCTGCTGCTGGCGCAAACACTGGTTGGCGGGGCGTTGGCGCATTACCGCGCAGACCCCGGTACGTTTTATGGGTTTGATCTGGCGGCCTGGTTGCCTAGCAATCTGCTGCGCACCTGGCACTTGCAGCTCGCATTGTTCTGGATAGCGACTTGTTATGTGGCCGGTGCATTGTTTTTGGCGGCAACGCTAGGCGGTGGTGACCCGAAAGGCCAGAAAAAAGGCATCGATGTTTTATTTGGCGCACTGATTGTGGTGGTCGTGGGCAGCATGCTGGGTGAATGGGCCGGCATGCTGCAATTGCTGCCCAACTGGTGGTTTTGGTTTGGCCACCAGGGCTGGGAATATCTGGAGTTGGGGCGCGCCTGGCAAATGATGTTGGCAGTCGCGTTGCTGTTCTGGTTTGGGCTGCTGGTACGGGCACTGCAACCGGCTTGGCGCGACCCCGAGCGGCGCGAGATTGCCGGGCTATTTATGTGCGCAGCCATTGCCATTCCGGTATTTTATTTGCCTGCCATGTTTTTTGACGGCAGCACGCACTTTTCAATTGTCGATACCTGGCGCTTTTGGATCATTCACTTGTGGGTGGAGGGCTTCTTTGAGTTTTTTGTGACCGTGATGGTGGCGATTATTTTTTTGCAATTTGGTGTGGTCACGCGACTGACTGCCACGCGGGTCATCTACCTTGATGCGGTGCTGTATTTTGCGGGCGGCTTTATCGGCACGGGCCACCACTGGTACTGGTCTGGGCAAACCAGTTTGAACATGGCGTTGTCGGCGGTGTTTTCAGCGCTTGAAGTAGTCCCGCTGACGCTGATCACCCTGGATGCCTGGGATTTTGTGCGCCTTTCGCGGCCTGGTTCAGACCCCAAGCGCGAGCGCACTGAAGTGCCGCACAAGTGGACGTTCTACTTTTTGATGTCGGTCGGTTTCTGGAATTTTTTTGGTGCGGGTGTGCTGGGCTTTTTGATCAACCTGCCCGTGGTGAGTTACTTTGAAACCGGAACCCTGCTAACGATCAACCACGGCCATGCCGCCATGATGGGTGTGTTTGGCATGTTGGGCATTGCGCTGATTGTGTTTGCCATTCGCCAGACGGTGGATGAAAAGCTGTGGCGCGAGCTTGAAAAATACATCCGCGTCGGCTTTTGGGGGCTGAACATTGGGCTGATGATGATGGTGGTTTTCAGCCTGTTCCCGGCGGGTATTTTGCAGTTGGCCGACGTGCTGAACAACGGCTATTGGCACGCACGCAGCCTGGCTTACACCGGCGGCGATTTGGCGCGCATGATGGAGTGGGCGCGCTTCCCGGGAGACGCGGTGTTTATTGTGGTCGGCGTGGTGCCGATTGCGATTGCAGCGGTACGGGCTTACTTTGCAGGGCGCGTAATGAACAGAGCTGTTGGCAGCGCTGTGAGTCGCATTTAAAACAATACCCGGCTGCGGATGGTGCCCGTCACTTCTGCCAGCTTGGCTAGCGCCACGTCTGAATGTGCGGCATCAATGTCAATCACCACATAGCCAATGTCGCCGTGGGTTTGCAAATACTGCGACGCGATGTTGATGTGATTTGCGCCAAAGACGGTGTTGATCTGCTGCAGCACGCCCGGCACGTTGCGGTGGATGTGCAGCAGACGGTGCTTGCCAGGGTGGGCGGGCAGGGCAACTTCCGGAAAGTTGACTGACGAGGTAGACGTGCCGTTGTCGGAATATTTGACCAGCTTTTCAGCGACTTCAATGCCGATGTTTTCTTGCGCCTCAATGGTGGAGCCGCCGACATGGGGCGTCAAAATGACGTTGTCAAGCCCGCGCAGGGGGGACTCAAACGGCTCTTTGTTGCTGCTCGGTTCTATTGGAAACACGTCAATTGCAGCACCCAGCAGTTTTTTGGCTTTGAGCGCCTCGGCCAGCGGCTCAATTTCTACCACCGTACCGCGTGAGGCATTGATTAGCACGCTGCCAGGCTTCATCGCGGCAATTTGCGCTGCGCCCATCATCCACTGCGTACTCTGAAGTTCAGGCACGTGCAGGCTGACCACATCAGACATGGCCAGCAAGTCATGCAGCGCGGGAATTTGCTTGGCGTTACCCAGTGCCAGCTTGGTCACCACGTCATAAAAAACAACCTGCATGCCCAAGCCTTCAGCCAGTACTGATAGCTGCGTGCCAATGGAACCGTAGCCCACAATGCCCAGCGTTTTGCCGCGAATCTCGTACGAGTTGTCAGCCGACTTTTGCCAGCCGCCTCGGTGCGCCGCAGCGCTTTTTTCAGGTACGCCGCGCAACAGCAAAATAGCCTCGGCCAACACCAGCTCAGCCACCGAGCGGGTGTTGGAATAGGGCGCGTTAAAAACGGCAATGCCTTTTTCACGCGCCGCATTCAGGTCAACCTGATTGGTACCAATGCAAAAGCACCCCACAGCGGCCAACTTGTTGGCATGGGCAAATACCTCTGCTGTAAGCTGGGTGCGCGAGCGAATGCCAATGAAATGCGCATCGGCAATTTTGGCCAGCAGAGCCGCACCGTCTAGCGCGCCAGCCAGGCATTCAATGTTGGTGTACCCGGCTGCGTGCAACACCTTAACTGCAGACGGGTGAATGCCCTCAAGCAGGAGAAACTTGAGGTGAGATTTTTCTGTAGAGGTCTTGGTCATGCAGGCGCCGATAAAAAATAGTCTGGCGCAGTGGGCGGCAGATCCCGGCTAGTATGACGCAGTTATTGCCCAACCGCGCAGCCTGGCTCGCGCTGTGCTGACTTGTAAGAGCTTCAGGCGCTGACCGATGAAGCCGCGTACCTGCGCCAGGGCTGGCGCACCAGCTCAAACAGCGGCGTTGGCTCACGCTTTAAGTTTTGTTTGATGTTGTTGGGCTCTAATTTGGGTTGCCCGTCACTCAGATCAACCTGCGCAAGTTGCTGCATCCAGGCCAGGTCAATTTGCCCATCGGGGCCTGGCCTGGAAAATATCAGCTCCAGCATTTTTCGCGCAGGCACGCTGCCCTGGTTTTTTGCTAGCTGGTACAAGCGTATGGCTTCGGTGTAATTTGAAGGCACGCCGGTGCCCCGGTGGTAGCGCTGCGCCTGGGCGAAATTTTCAAGGGCCGACTGCGGTTTGACAGGTGCCACGGCACTGGCGCGGTTGGCGGGCGGCAGACGGGCAGAGGTGTTCAGCCGTTCTGAAATTACGCTTGAATTAATATTCGCCGCAGTGGATTTAGACGCGGCACTTTTGAAAAACGCAAGGGCTTCTTCTGGCCGGTTCGCATAAACGCTGTCCAGTCCCATTTCAATTCTTGCGTTGGTGTCACCCAGCTGCGCCGCGCTGGCTAAAAGTTGGCGATTTTGCACCGGCGGAATGCTCAATTGCTGGCCCAGCTTGGCCGGAGTAGCTGGTGCAATTTCCAGTGGAGCCAAGCGCGACTGCATCAGCCACTGCAAGTATAAAGCGCGCGGCGCATCCACGCGGCGCAGCATATCTACCCATTTGCCCGCCGCTACCGGATTCGCAGCGGTTTTGCAGCCTTCAATTTCACACCAAGCCAGGCCTGCTGGTGCCAGGGGTTCGCCCAGGTTTTGTGCACGCTCAAACCACAGAGCTGCGTCCGCAGTATTAAGACTCACGCAAATTCCATGCAGCGTTAACAGGCCCATTTGCCATGCAGCGTTGGCTTGCATCCGCTGGAAGCGCTCTTTTGACAATTGCCGGTTTTCAGGCAGTACGGTGCCTGATGCTGTGGTGCGCAGCCGCTCCAAAGGCGTTAAAGCGCTGCTGGTTTGAGGCGATGGAGCGCTGTCTGGCCCCAAGGTTCTTGCTGTATCGGTTGGGCAAGTGTCGTTTTCTAACGCTGGCATGGGCAAATTAGCGGCAGGTTTGAGTGCCAACGGGACGCTGTCATTCGGTTGCGCTTTGCTTTTGCGGCTTGCAGCGCTCGGGGCCGATGCTGGAATACGAATGGCGGGTTCTGAAAATTGCGGTGTATCAAACGGGGCTGGTGTAAGGGGGCGTGCGCTGGCTGTTGCAGAGTTACCTACAAATATTAAGGTTGCAAAAAAGGTTGTCGCGGCTAAAAGATTCAGACCGTGGCAGCGTGGCATGTCACTCTCCAGTTTGCTTGATGGCGGCGCACACCTTGAGCGTAATCGCTTAAGGTGGTTTTTGTCATCGGCTGGCATCAAGCCACTACTTGGCAGGGGCAGCCGGGGCGACCGGGGCAGGCGGGACAACTGCTTTTGGCGCTACCAGCCATTGGATGCGTGAGGCGGTGTAGGCCTGTTTGCCAAGCGCTGCATCAAACGACTCTTCAATACTTTGCAGGTTGTTGACGCCTTTGATAGCCACCAAACTTGTGCTGGCGAGCAGTGTAGGCATCTTGGAAGCAACATCGGTGTCTGTTGCATAGCAGCCTACCGTTTCTGTGCCGGCGCTGGTGGCGTCCATGATGAAGCCGGGTGTCGGACTCATCCAGTCAGGAATACGTATGGCGTTGCCAGCCGAAATCAAAGCGTTCGGGTTGGTTGGGTTTGGCAGCAGGCGCATGACGGTGCCTCCGGCCTCGTGCAAGAAGCAATACATATAAGACGCTCTCGACAAAGAGGCAGACAGAAATATTTGTTCACCCACTTCAAAAGCTGGCCGGCCAACCAGTGGGTTTTCAAGCTGCAATTCCAAACGCCTTGGCAACGCTGGTGCGCCCAAAGCGGCCTTCATGTAAGGGTTGCCGGACGTTGCCAGTGTCGGTTTGGCCGCGTCACTGGCGGAGCCAGCGCCGGTCCACCCCACCTGAATCAATTGCCCGGTTGCATTGAGCGATACAAAGTCGCGCAGCGACCGCTCATAGGTAGGGAAGTCGACAATGCCAGTAACTGCCAAGCCATTGTCGGCCTGGAATTTACCCAGCGCTACCACCAGCTCCGGGCTGCGGGCGTCCAGATTTTCTGCGCTTGCAACCAGATAGCCCTGGCTCATCATCGAGCGCTGTACCAACTTGTTGTGCACAAGTGGCGAGCCTTCGTCAAACCAGTCGCGCATCTGCCGCTGGAAGTCGGGGTGTGTTTGCTCCAGCGTCAGGCACTGCCAGTATGGAACACGCGCCCATTTGCCGACCATTTCAATCATGCCCAGGTCAATCAGCGTGCGCAGTGCGCCTCCAGCACCGATAGAGTAGTCACGGCCCACGTTGAATTTCACGCCATAGTCGCCAATACGCCCGGCCAGGTCCAGCCCTTGGCCAGCGCCGCCAATGATGACTTCATTGGCCGAGTCGATGCCCGGAATTAGTGTACGGGTGCGGAAATCGCCCAAGTGCAGCTCCAGCCCAATTACCGTGGCGTTTTTGCTTTGGCTGTACCCGGTGTCCAGGCGGCTGGCAGATGTGCCAACGTCGAACCGGTTATTAATAACGTTTTGGTCAACATAAGCAATAGCACCAGAAACATACAACGCCGGGCGCTGCAGCTGCATCTGGTTGTTATTGAGCAAAATGGTGGTTAAGTTTTGTACGGTGTCCTGGCGGGCGATGTCAACTTCATAGTCAACATACCGAAACGCATGGCTGAGCCGCGACATTTGCGACAGTGCCGTGATGATCATGTCTTTGGCTGCTGCAGGCACGCGGCTGGAAAAGTCGGGAATTGATTTACTGGTGATCAGCGTGGTGGGCAACTGCGATTCACGCAGCATGCGGTCCATGCACATGAGGGATTCTGAAAAGCTTGACAAAGACCGTGTCGGGCGAATGACGGGACGGTTGGTGGCGTACGCGTACGATTGGAATTGCGCATCTTTGCGCGGGTTCATTGGCGTGGCGCAACCCGATAAAAAGAGCGCTACCAGCATTAACAAGCACACCCAAAAAGACGGTATGCGCCCCAACTGCCTTTGGAGTGCAGTCGAGTGCGTAGTGTGGGTGTTGGTTTTCATGATCGTCTCTTGGTGTGAAGGTTAATTGCTGTAGTGCGTTTGAGTCAGCGTTGCGCGATCAAAAAAATAGGAAGACTAGTTGCAAATGTTCACCAGGTCGCCGCGCAGCACCACGATTTGATCGTTGGGCTTGAAGCCGGCGCCAGTAGTGATGCCTGAGCCTGATGGGGCTGTGTTTGAGCCAATGGATTGCGTGCAGGTGGTCTTAAAGCCATCGGTGGAGTTGGTGTTGATGACATCTTTTTCGGTCAGGATGTTTCCGCGGTTGCCTGAAAACGCTTTTGCTTCGTACCGTGCAATTTTGGCGCGCTGCCACGGCGGAATTTCTGCGGGTGGCCCGATGTTGCCCGAGCGCGGTGCTGGGCCGTTTGGCTGGCCTTGAAGAATGACTTTATTCTCAATGCGGACTGGGTCTGTACCGGGGACGTTTTGTGCTGCGGCCCCCATGCTCATTTGCAGGCTTACAAATCCGAAACAAATTATCAAAATTGAACGGGTGAACATGATGGCTCTCCTGGGAAGATGGGAAAAAAGAGTCAGCCTGCAACCTGGCAGACTGACCCCTTTTCAAACAAGTCAGCTAGACCTTAATTGCAGCCGTTAGGGCATGGGTCCTGTGGCTCATTGCATGCATCGTTAGAAGCGATGTTTTGAATGGCGTGGCTGTTTTTGCCTGATGCCAAGTTGACCACTGAGCTACCCAACACGTAAGTGGACTGGGTAGACGTACCAGCAATCGTGACCTTGCCAAAGTTGGATGACAGGTTTTGCGTTGCACGAGCTGAAGCGCCATTGGCCTCGTTGGAAACAGTTCCAAACAAGCCGCCCACGGTCTGGTTCGATGTGCCGGTGATCAGAATGCCATTGCCGTTGTTACTTGCCAGGTTTTGCAAGGCTTCTGCGTCGCCGCCTTTAGCCTTGTTCGTCACCGTGGTGCCGACCAAAGCGGTCAACTGGTTGGACTTGCCGCTCTTGGCTACTTCAACGTCGCCTGCGTTCGACGAAATGTTCTGGTTTGCCCAGTCGTTTTTATCCACGGCTTCGTTTTTGATGGTGGCGCCCAAGGTAACAACAGTCTGGTTCGATGTGCCCTTGATCTGGATATCGCCGGCATTACTGGCCAGGTTTTGCATGGCAGTGTTGTTGGCGTTCGACTTGTTCATGACAGTTGACAAAGCCATTGCAGCAGTCTGGTTAGACGTGCCGGAAATGGTGATGGCTGAAGGCGATACAGGACCAGCGGCCATGGCAGCTGCGGCAAATGCGCTGAGCGCAAAGAATGCAAGTTTTTTCATGATGATTTCCCCAATTTCAAAGTTAAAAATTTGCTTTGTGCTCACAAACTTCTTTGGAAGTTTTTGAACCGTCAGCGCTGTGGACATTGTTTGAGTCAGGCCTGGTTTTTTGAGTTGGCCTAACTTGTGGCGTTGTCTGAGATGAAGTTTCGGCGTGGTGCTACCCCTTGCCAATCCTGCACTCGGGCTACACCACAAATTACCGCTGCAGGTAAACGCCAAGGCCAAAAAAGTCGATAAAAGTTAAACTTCAAGCCGCACGGTGCTATCAAATTGTTCATTTTCAAATAGAAAACTCGCGGTAGTTTCTAAATGTTGCAAAAGTAACTACATGTGTTATCTGTGCGTTAGCGCACACCAAACCCTCGAAAATTTGCGGTACAACCAACGCTTGTGACAATTTATGAACATTAGTTGTTAAAAAAGCTTGCAAAGCATTGAAACGATATTTTCAAATTTGATTTCGTTTAATTGTTTTCGCAAGCTGATGTCTTCAGCGAGTAAATCGTTTCTTCAGGAGAGCCGCAATGGTCAACACTTCTGCTACCAGCCAACCTTCGGGGATGCAAATGGATACCCACGCCGCAAGTTTTTTTACGGCGGAACTGCAAACCAGCGGGCAAACATTCGCTGCGCCGGTTTCAAACAGCGCAAGCGCGTTGCCGTGGCCACCATTTCTGGTTGGTCAGGTTACGCGGCCGGTACGCGTGGTGTTGGTTGACGACGATGGCAGCATACGTAACGTGATTTCAAACGAACTCATGGCAGACCGGCGCTGCGATCTGGTCGGGCAGGCCGGAAGTATGCGCGAGGGGCGGCGACTGATTTCAAGCCGCGAGTTTGATGTGATGCTGGTTGATTTAAATTTGGGTGACGGTAATGGTTTTGAGTTGATTGAACATCTCAAAACGGTACGGCCCATGGCCGAAGCTATTGTGATTTCAGCCATGGAAGACGAGCAGCACGCGCTGCGCGCATTTGAGTTGGGTGCAACCGGGTACCTCGTTAAAAATTCATGGTTTGGTAATTTTTCACAGGCGGTTTTGCAAGTTGTTAATGGCGGTGCGTCAATAACGCCCAATTTGGCAAGGCGCTTGCTGCACAGGCTTGACCATTCTCAAGCTGACGGCGCGCAGCGTGCGGAGCCGCATAAAAAGGCCTTGTCAGAGCGAGAGCACGCTATTTTAAAAATGGTGGCGGTAGGCTATACGAGTACAGAAATTGGCTCACGCCTGACCATCAGCGGATTGACTGTCAATACGCACATTAAAAATATCTACCGCAAGCTGCAAGTCAAAACACGTGCGCATGCCGTTAGTTCCGCCTTGCAGCGCGGATTGCTTTGAGATTGCAAATCGCGGTTGTACCTTTGCGTGGTTGACCCATGGCCGCAGTAACGCAATTTTTCTTCGTCTTCACCAGCTTTTTGCTGACAGGCACAGCCCTGAAGGGCTCGAGCCGAGCTTGGCGCCGGGAACACCATCCTGTGGACGCTGCCATGCGGGTAATGGCGTTGCTGTGGGCGGTTTGTTTGCTCGGGCTTATCGCGCAATTCGCAAACGCCCAATGGGCTCAATTGCCCGGCGGGCTGGTGAAATATGCAGGGCCATTTCTTTGTCAATTTCTTTTGGTGAGTATTGGGTTTTTTCTGCTGTCAGCGGCGGGAGCCGTTCCCTCTTGGGTACTTTTTTTGCTGCTCGTACAGGGCATCGGTGGCTTGGCGTTGCTTGGCCTGAGTGCCTGGATGGATTGGAATGCGAGGGCTTGGCCGGTTGGCGAATCTGCCTGGATTGCATTGAATGTTGTCAGTGCGATGGTTGTTACGGCACTTGTGGCGCGGCAGGTGCGCCACGTTCGTAGCCGCCGCAGTTGGCTGGCGCTGGGGGGGTGCGCCATGGGCTTGGTGCTGTGGTTAGACCATGCCGTACCGCTTGAACGCGCAAGCACTTTCCCTGCGCTGGCCCATTATTTTTACGGGTTTTTTTTGTTTGTGATCTGGAGGCTGATTTCACTGAACGTTGACGCCGAGAAAACTTTGGCAGGCACATTGACTGCGTTTTCTGGCACCACCGCCTTCAGGCCACTGGCCAGCGTTTCATCAGACGATGATTTCACCGCACTGGCACTGCGCGGCGAGCGCCAGCGCATCTCCTTTGAATTGCATGACAACATTGGCTCCCAGCTGGTGAGCTTGCTGTTTGCCATGCAAGCCGCTGAGCAGCCGCAAAAGCGCTTTGTAATGATGTCGATCGAGCAGTGCCTGACCGACTTGAAGATGACGGTAGACGCATTGGATAGCTTTGAGGAAAACGTAGCGCAGGCGCTGGGACGTTTGCGCTATCGCATTCAAAACGCACTTGATCGGCAAGGTATCAACATGCGCTGGAACGTAGATGTGTCAGACGAGCTGGAGGCGGTTCGCGGCGCACAGGCGCAGCAGGTACTGCGCATAGCGCAAGAAAGTATTGCCAATGTCATGCGCCACTCAAAAGCCAAGGCTCTTGAAGTGTCGTGCCGGTATGTGCCGGAGTCCGCCCATTTGTTGCTTGAAATACGGGACAACGGCCAGGGGATAGCGCGTGAAAAAATCGACTGTCGTTCAGGCCACGGTTTAGAGGGCATGCGAAGGCGTGCAGCTGCGGTGGGTGGGTATTTGGTTGTGTCCAGCAAACCTGGCGAGGGCACCAAAGTGCGCTTAACGCTCCCCTTGCCGCACTTAAGGGCCAAAGCTGCGGTTCTGCGGGCGGCCTAGAACTCTGGCGTGCGTTGAACTTCAGCTCAGCAACCTCTACGATGTGCATTGCAAACTAAGCGCCTGCAAGGTTTTGCCGGAGTTTGTTTCAAACAAGACAAGATTGATTTGCCGGGCATGCCCGCGGGTTGTTGCAATGCTACGCAGCGTGAGTTTTTGGGGCGCCACCGCGACGCCTTTTGCGCTTTCATATTGACCGGCCTGCACAAGCTGACGCACGACAAAGTCGTGCTTTAAAAACTCGCCTGCGTTTTCGCCCGCCAGAACTTTGGAGTCGTGGCCGTGTTCAGTCACGGTCCAGTAAGCAGACCAGTTGGTGCCTTGCAGTGCAGGAAGCGGCGTAACGCTGGCTTCATATTGGTCAACCCCGATTTGCTTTAGCGCAATACTGGCTTTCGCGAGCTCTTGGCTGGTGGTTTTTCTGCTTCTTGCATGCCAGTCAGGCCAGTCTTTTCCATTAAGCACGGCTTGCGGCGTGTAAATTCCGCGCAAATTATTTTTAGATGCAACTTCCCGCTGGCGCTGTGTGTAGGCCGGGGCAGCAAATCGGTCAACCCAACCAATGTAGTCCCAGTAGCCAACGTGAAATGCCTGCACAACAATTTCCCCGTTTGCTGCCTTGTCTTTGAAGGTAGATGCCCATTTGTCGGCTGGCGGGCACGAGCTGCAACCTTCAGAGGTGTACAACTCAATGACTGGCGTGACGTTGGCGCTTGATGTGGCGGCGCATTGGCTGGTTTGCGCGAATACAGTCGTGGCTGTGGTGGTAGATATCGACACTATCGGCACTATCCACAACATCGACAACACCGCCGGGGCAAGGCGGTTTTTGAGCAAAATTCCGGTGTGTGGCAACAACATAAAAACTCCAGCTGTAAGTGTCTATATAGCTTTGTCGCAGCTTGCCACCGCTTCTTACATCACACTTTTACATCACACTCCCACAGCACCCTCTCACAGCACAATCTTGCGTCAAAATCTTGTCTCAAAATCTGCTGCTGAAGCCGCTGCCGCAGCTGCGTGGTGGTTTGTGGCCAAGCCGCCGCGGGCTAGGCTGTCTTGCATCTGTCCAATATGCGCAGCGGTGGTGTTGTCTGACTGATCCACCCTGTGCAGCAGTGCTGCTTGGAATTGCGTTAACCGTTCGTTGGTCGCTGCTGCCGCTGCTGCTTCGCGCTGCAAAGTGCTCGCGTGTTGGGCCTCGATGAACTTGCGTAGCTCGGTAAAGCGGGAGGCCTCTGCTTTGTCGGCGAGGTCGCGCTGGGCGGTTAGCTCTTTTGCGTACCTTCTGGTCTCCATCAGGCTGGCGCTGTGCATGTAAAGCGTGGTAACTAAAAAAATCACCAGTATTGCCAATGTCAGCACCAGCATCATCAGTCCTAAGGGCACCTGCATGGTGGTCACCCCCAAGTTAATGGTGCTTGCGCGAGTGAACTCATCGACGTTGAGCATCGCAAAACCCACCAGCAGCATGATGGTGATGATTAAAAAGATAGTTCTTGCGCGCATGAAATACTCCTTGATGTGCGGACGATGAAACAAGCATGAGCATCGCCTAAAACTGCCGTTTTACCTGTGGGACAATGCGCAGCCGCATCGTCAGGCTGCGTATCAATTTGTGCATTTTTAAACGGCACTCTTGCGTTTCAAACGCCACCCAACACCCAAACATGCAAACCATCATTGAACAAATCGCACGTGAAATTAAAGTGCATGTGTCGCAAGTCAAAACCGCAGTGGATCTGCTGGACGGCGGCGCAACCGTACCCTTTATTGCCAGGTACCGCAAAGAAGCCACGGGCGGGCTAGACGACATTCAATTGCGTGAGCTGGAACACCGCCTGGGCTACCTGCGTGAGCTGGCCGAACGGCGTGAAGCGGTGCTCGGCAGCATTGAAAGCCAGGGCAAGCTAACGCCCGAGCTGCGTGCAGCGATTGCGCTGGCCGCCACCAAGCAAGACTTGGAAGACTTGTATCTGCCTTACAAGCAAAAGCGCCGTACCAAAGGGCAAATTGCGCGCGAAGCAGGCATTGAGCCGTTGGCAGATGCGCTGTTTGCCAACCCTTTGCTTGTGGCAATCGATGAAGCGGTGGCGCATGTGAAGGCTGATAAAAACGAGCAGGGCGATGACTTCACCACGGTGCAGGCCGTGCTCGATGGCGTGCGCGACATTCTGAGCGAGCGCTGGGCTGAAGACGCTTCTTTGGTGCAATCTCTTCGCGGCTGGTTGTGGGCGGAAGGCTTGTTCACCTCAAAATTGGTCACAGGCAAAGACGAAAACTTAAGTGATAACGCCAAGTTTCGGGACTATTTTGCGTATGACGAGCCCATCGGCCGCGTGCCATCGCACCGCGCGCTGGCGGTTTTCAGAGGCAGGGGGCTGGAGATTCTGGATGCCAAGTTGTTGCTGCCTGAACCGCCTGTGGGTGATGTGCCTGTCAAGGGGCCTGTCGTGTCACTAGCTGAAGGAAAAATCGCACTGCATTTGGGTTGGAGCCACAAAACCCGCCCCGCTGACGATTTGATTCGCAAATGCGTGGCGTGGGCCTGGCGCGTCAAGCTTAATTTGTCGCTGGAGCGTGACCTGTTTGCCAGGCTGAGGGAAGACGCCGAAAAAGTCGCCATCAAGGTGTTTGCCGACAACCTGCGCGACTTGCTGCTGGCCGCACCCGCAGGCCCACGCGTGGTGATGGGGCTGGACCCGGGCATTCGCACGGGCGTGAAGGTGGCGGTGGTTGACAGTACGGGCAAGCTGGTCGATGTCGCCACCGTCTTCCCGCATGAGCCACGAAAAGACTGGGACGGCTCGCTCCACACTTTGAGCAAACTGGCCGAAAAGCATGGCGTGAACCTGATTGCCATTGGCAACGGCACGGCCAGCCGCGAAACCGACAAATTGGCTGCGGATTTGATCAAAATGCTGCAAAAAGGCTCAAAAAATGAGTCAATTAATGCTGTAGCCCAATCAAATAAGGCGCAAGCAGCTCCTGAAATGATAGTGAATACAACGATAGAGAAAGTGGTCGTCAGTGAAGC
>JANPDQ010000406.1:0-3282 GCA_031431575.1 Polaromonas sp. | reverse complement strand
TGAGCGGGCAGGCAATTGCAGTCTGGAAGAAATCGTCATGGCGGTCAAAACCCGCAAAGACTATTTCAACCTGGACTTGAACATCGACGCCAAACACATTTTGGCCACCAGCCGCATGGTCAGCCAAACGACTGGTTTTGTCGTGCAGCCGAACAAGGCAGTGGTGGGCGCGAATGCGTTTGCGCACGCATCCGGCATTCACCAAGACGGCGTACTCAAGGCGCGTGACACGTACGAAATCATGCGTGCCGAGGACGTCGGTTGGTCTGCCAACAAAATTGTGCTCGGCAAGTTGAGCGGGCGCAACGCGTTCAAGCAGCGCCTGCAAGAACTCGGCGTGTCGATGGAGAGCGAAGCTGAAGTTAACAGCGCATTCGCAAAATTCAAAGAGCTGGCTGACCGCAAAAGCGATATTTTTGACGAAGACATTTTGGCGCTGGTCAGCGATGAAAACGTGACCCATGCCGCCGAGCAATACGCCTTTGTTTCGCTGGCGCAGCACAGCGAAACTGGTGAACGTCCGCAGGCTAGCGTGGTGTTTACCGTGCAAGGAAATGAGGTCAAAGGCCAGTCAGATGGCAACGGCCCAGTAGATGCTTCTCTGAAAGCCATTGAGTCACACGTCAAAAGCGGTGCGGAGATGGTGCTTTACTCGGTGAACGCCATAAGCGGGTCTACCGAAAGCCAGGGAGAAGTGACGGTGCGCTTGCAAAACAGCGGGCGCGTGGTCAATGGTGTGGGGTCGGACCCCGACATAGTCGTGGCGTCTGCAAAGGCCTACATCAGCGCTTTGAATAAGCTGTACAGCAAGGCCGAGCGGGTGGCTGCGCAAGGCTGATTGCGGCGGCACTATGGGGCCGTTTCCAGGTTGCTGGAGGCAGCCCCGCTGCTTGCGACTTTGCGCGCCCAATCCGCCAAAGATTCTTCGCAATGCACGTCTGCAAAGGTAAAGAATAGTTTGCGAGGTGCGAAGGCCAGTTACAAATTTCGAGCTTGCTTTTTGCTTGTTATCGGGTGTGTAAGCTCGCGCCTACAACTTCGCGTGAGGTTTATTTAAAAAAATATCAAGTATTTTTAAAGACCGCCTGAAAAGCGAGCTGAAAAATAATTGTTTAAATTCAATGACTTAGCGAAGTTACATATTTTAAAAGCGGGAAAAACAAATAAAAGTCATTTTTTTGACAACTAATGAGTTAATTTTGAGGAAACTCACGCAAGTTTGCGATATTGCGTGAGTTTTTTTATTTGTATACACTTCAGCCATGCTTTTTATTGCAACTCTTGGCAAGGCCCACCACGATGTTTGACTCACGCTTGAATCGCACTTTCAAAGTTCTTGGGCTTGTTACGCTTTTTTTGGCTTTGGCAGCCCCGCAAGCCAACGCAACAACTGTAAAAAAAGCCCCGGCTAAAAAGCAGCAAGTTACAAAAGTCAACAAGTCTGCTCCAAGTGCAAAGGGCCCCAAGGTTGCGCTTGCATCCGCCAGCGCCAAGACTGCCAAAGTTTCAAGAATCTCCAAGGTGTTTGTTACCACCCGGAAAAACGGCCGTGTGGTGACCAGCATCAAGCGCAAACCGGCCATCGTTATTGCGGCGCCGCCACCAAGATTGTCGTTCGGCCAAATAGCCGGTTTGCACGATGCGCAGGACGAGCTGGAACTCAAAAGCAGCGTGGCGTTGGTCATTGATCAGGACACGCGCGAAGTGTTGTTCAGTAAAAACCAGAACGCCGTGCTGCCAATAGCATCCATCACCAAGCTCATGACCGGCGTGATTGTGACCGGCGCCAAGTTGCCGATGGATGAAATGATTACTGTCACGCAAGACGACATTGACACTGAAAAAGGCAGCCGTTCACGGCTTAAAGTTGGCACATCGCTCACCCGTGGTGAGCTGCTACACCTCGCATTGATGTCCAGCGAGAACCGCGCTGCACACGCACTGGGCCGCACCTATCCAGGCGGTATGGCCACATTCGTCAGCCTGATGAATGCCAAGGCGAAGATGTTGGGCATGGTTGACACGCGTTATGTCGAGCCCACTGGCTTGTCTAGCCGCAACCAGTCCAGCGCACAAGACTTGGCCACACTGGTGGGCGCTGCGCACGCTGACCCGGTGCTGCGTGAGCTGTCAACATCCAAAGGCTATGAAGTTGCAGTGGACGGCCGCACGCTGCAGTACAACAACACGAACCGATTGATCAAAAACCCGGAGTGGGACATTGGCCTGCAAAAAACTGGCTACATCTCTGAAGCCGGTCAGTGCCTGGTGATGCAAACCAGAATTGCTGGGCGCAAATTGATCATGGTATTTTTGGATTCGGCTGGCAAGCTCAGCCGCCTGGGTGACGCAGAGCGCGTGCGCCGCTGGGTGGAAGCGCTGCCCATTGGCGCTGAACGCAAGATCAACATCAGCGTGAATGCCAAGGCGATCAGCGGTTAAATTCTAGCGCGATTCACTATAGTTTTAATAGCTGTTCGTGCCTGTATTTGTTGCGCTACAGCCTCATTTGGTATAAAAAACTGCCTTTACCCAGCACGGCGCACCTGGTAGCCGAGCGCAGCAGATATTGCATTGGCTGTGGCTTGCAACTTGGGCAGCCAGTGCTCTTCCAGCCGATCTGCTGGCGCTGAAATCGACAAGCCCGCCACCAGCTGGCTTTGGTCGTCATAAATCACCGCCGCCATGCAGCGCACACCCAGTTCCAACTCTTCGTTGTCACGCGCAATGCCGTACTGACGCGCTTTTGACAATTCGCGCTCCAGCACCGCCAGCTGCGTGATTGAATTGCGGGTTTGCCCAGCCAGGCCGGTGCGGGTGGCGTAACTGCGCAGGCGCTGCGAGTCATCAAACGCCAAAAACAGCTTACCCACTGACGTCAAGTGCAGCGGTGCTCGTCCGCCAATGGCGCGCACCACCTGCATGCCTGAGCGCTCGCTAAAGGCGCGTTCAACGTAAATAATTTCGTCACCCTGGCGCATGCTGAGGTTGACTGGCTGCTGGGTGAGTTTATGCAGCTCCCGCATGGGCCCCAGCGCCGCGTCACGCACGTTTAGCCGCGCTTTGACCATGTTGCCCAGCTCCAGTAAACGCATGCCAAGCCGGTAATTGCCCGCCATTGGGCGGTCAACAAAACGGCCCGTGGCCAGATCATTCAAAATGCGGTGCGCGGTTGAGGGGTGCAGACCGGATTTTTCACTGATCTCTTTGAGCGACATTGCTTCTTCGCGATTTGCCAGAATATCCAAAAGGCTGAACATGCGTTCAATCACCTGAACGGTG
>JANPDQ010000405.1:0-5035 GCA_031431575.1 Polaromonas sp. | reverse complement strand
AGCGAAATACATACCAGACCCCAAAAACCCGGCGGGCGCTGACATTTGCACCACCCCCGGTATGCCGCAGGACGTGCGGATTTCGCCTGACGGCAAGATTTTTTATGTAGCCGACATGATGGTAGACGGCGTGCATGTGGTCGATGGTGAAAGCTTCAAACAAATCGGCTTTATTCCAACCGGCAAGGGCGCCCACGGCCTGTACCCTAGCCGCGACGGCAAAAGCATGTACGTGGCCAACCGCGGCAGCAACAAAATTCGCGGCACGCCAGGCGGCAAAGGCAGCGTCAGCGTGATTGATTTTGCAACCCGCAAAGTCACCAAAAACTGGCCCGTACCCGGTGGCGGCAGCCCCGACATGGGCAACATCAGCGTTGATGGCAAGTACCTGTGGCTGGGCGGCCGTTACGACAACGAGGTGTACCGCTTTAACACCGACAGCGGCGCGGTAGACAAAATTGCCGTGGGCCGCGAGCCGCATGGCCTGACGGTATGGCCGCAGCCGGGGCGGTTCTCGTTCGGGCATACGGGAAATTTGCGCTGATTTACTCCTTCCCCTTTCGGGGGAAGGCAGGGATGGGGGCACGCGCGTTGCAAAAGCGTGCTGCCAACGCGCTTTGCTTAGTGTCCCCCGCTCCTTCGGGGCTCCTCCTTGACCTACGCAAAACACGCTGACAGTACGCTTTTTTGACGGTGAATTTGATTTGTAGAGTCGAAATACTACACCCTGACAAGCAATGGATACGGTGCGTCTCCCGTAGCGAAGTCAAGGAGGAGGCCGCAGGCAGGGGGACATGAGCGAAGGAAGATGCGCCGTAGCCGTTGCGGGTTAAGAAACGCTAACTTTTGGCTTGTACCGTTGCAGCCGCAGCATCGGCTTTTTTTGCCAGCGACGGCGCCACCAGTTCGCAGCTATGCGGTCAGTAGCGCGGCTGTAAACAAATCACCAGAAGGGCGATAGGGCGACTCTGGCAGAGAGACCGGCAAGCCGAACCAGTGCGCAATTGGCCCATCGCAGACCAACTCAAGCGCTTTCGGGTACCGGCGGTCAAGGCCCACGGGAGTGACCAGTAAATCCTGAAAAATAGCTGCAGGATTGCTTTGTGCTTTCTTCAAGTCAGGCAAACGATAAGGCTTCACGCTTTTCCAGAAATTGACTGCGCCAACCTCCGCGTATGCAACATTTTGCCCCCACGATGGCGTGTTCAGGAGCAACGAGAGCGAGGAAAAGAACGTGCCGTTCGCACATTCAGACTGATACGCTTTGACGCAGGCCAAACCCGAGCGCTTGACTTCTTCAGCCGTGCCGTTAAAACGCAGTCCAAAAAACGCATCGCCAAAAAACACTTCGAAGGCGACTTCCTCGGCGCCGTTCAGGTAGTCATCGATGGTTTTCCAATCGGGAATCGTCAACTTGTCAAACCTCCAGGCCTGCTCCCAAACGCTGTTTTTGGCGAATTGGGCATAGCGCAGTGGCGCCTGAAATGCCGGGTGCTGCGTGAGGCGATTGGTCATACAGCGCTTCTTATCAAGCCAGAGTTTTTCATGCCCACAATTAAACATACCTAGCTTGCCAGAAGCGCCGCATTGCCCCCAGCCGCAGTGGTGTTCACCGTTACCGTTTGCTCTGCGCAAAAGCGGTACAAATAATGCGGCCCGCCGGCTTTGGGGCCGGTGCCGCTCAAGCCCTCACCGCCAAACGGCTGCATGCCCACCACAGCGCCCGTCATGGCGCGGTTGACGTACACATTGCCAATGTGCGCGCTGGCGGCCAGGGCTTGGGCGCGTGAGTCGATGCGGGTTTGTATGCCCAGCGTCAGGCCGTAGCCGAGCGCATTGATTTGCGCAATGACGGCTTCTGGCTCGCCAGCCCAGCGCACAATTTGCAGCACTGGGCCGAAAATTTCTTCTCGCACTGCGGCAATGCTGCTGACTTCAAAGGCTGTGGGTGGGATGCAATTTGCTATGCTTGTAGGAGCTGCTTGCAGCCGTATTTGTTGGCTAAAAAGCAGTTTTGACTGTGAATCAAGGCGTTCGACCTGCTGCGCGATAGCGTTGAATGCATCGCCGTCGATCACTGGCCCAAGGTCGGTTTGCAGCTCGGCTGCATCGCCTGTCGTCAACTCAGCGGCTGCGCCTTGCACCATCGCTATCACGTGGTCGGCGATGCTTTCGTGCACACACAACAGCCGCAATGCCGAGCAGCGCTGCCCTGCGCTTTTAAATGCGCTGTGCATCACGGCGTCAGCCACTTGTTCAGGCAGGGCGCTGCTGTCCACCAGCATGGCGTTGATGCCGCCGGTTTCTGCAATCAGCGGTGTGATGGGGCCGTCTTTAGCGGCCAATGCGCGGTTGATGATTTTTGCCACCGCGGTGGACCCGGTAAACACCACGCCAGCAAGACCTGGTTGTGCCACCAGCGCCGCACCCACGGTATCGCCCGCACCGTGCGCCAGTTGCAGCACGCCGCTGGGCACGCCTGCGCCCACCAGTATTTGAACGGCAGCTTGCGCTACGCCCGGTGTCTGCTCGGCAGGTTTGGCAATTACTGCATTGCCAGTGGCAAGCGCGGCTGCAACCTGGCCCACGAAAATAGCCAGCGGAAAGTTCCACGGGCTGATGCACAGCCACACACCGCGCGCCTTGAGCTGCAGCACATTGGTTTCACCCGTGATGCCGAAAGCATCGCCGCCATGGGTTTGTGGCAAATGAATGGGTGCCATGATGCGTTCTGCTTCGCCTGCGTAGTAGCGCAAAAAATCAATCGCTTCACGCACTTCGGAAATCGCGTCGCCCCAGGTCTTAAAAGCTTCCTTGACCAGCAGGGCGCTCAGCGTGGGAAGCTCGCGCTGCATCGCGTCAGCGGCTTTGCGCAAAATAGTGGCGCGCCCGGCCACCGGCGTATTGCTCCATTTTTGATAGCTGCTTGCTCCTGTATTTATTGCGCTAGATGCCAATTTGGTATCAAAAACAGCGACTGCAGGCACTTGGGCGGTGGCATACGCAGTTTGCAGTGGCATCAGCATGGCTTGAACCGCCAGGTCAAGGCCTGCACTGTTTTGGCGGGCTGGGCCGAACAGGTCCGCCGCCAGTGGCAGGGAGGGTTTTGGGTGCAACACCAGCGGCGACGTCAGCAGCTGGTCCATGCCAACCGACTCATCAGCCAACTGATGCACAAACGATGAGTTGGCACCGTTTTCAAGCAGGCGGCGCACCAGGTAGGCCAGCAAGTCGCGGTGCGAACCGACTGGCGCGTAAATGCGGCAGGCAATGCCCGGCGTTTTAAGCACCTCCCGAAAAATACCTTCTCCCATACCGTGCAGGCGTTGTAACTCATACGGCGCTTTGTTCAGCTCGGCCATTTCAATAATGGCTGCAATCGTGCCTGCGTTGTGCCCGGCAAACTGCGGGTAGATGGCGTCGGGCGCATCCAGCAGCGCTTTGGCGCAGGCAAGGTACGCCACGTCGGTGTGGTTTTTGTGCGTGAAAACGGGGTAGTGCGGCAGCCCAAGTTCCTGGGTGCGTTTGATTTCAGCATCCCAGTACGCGCCTTTGACCAGGCGGCACATCAAGCGCAGTTTGTATTTGCGGGCCAGCACAATCACGTGGTCAATCAAATCCAGAGCGCGGGTCTGGTAGGCCTGCAGCGCCAGGCCAAATCCGCGCCAGTCGGGGTAGTGCAGGGCAACCAGTGCGGCCAACGCTTCAAACACATCGAGTGACAACTCCAGCCGATCAACCTCTTCAGCGTCAATCGTCAGGTTGATGTTGGCGCGCGCGGCCAGCTCGCACAGGCACCACACGCGCGGCACAAGTTCGGTCATGACTCTGGCGTGCTGCGTGTGCTCAAAGCGCGGGTGCAAAGCGCTTAATTTGATAGAAATACCATCATTTAGCTCTGTAGCGCAATCAATAAGGGCGCTAGCAGCTATTGAATGTATAGCGTTTGTGTAGCTGGCCAAGTAATCCTGCGCATCTTTTTCTGTGCGCGCGCCTTCGCCCAGCATGTCGAAGCTGAAGCGGATGTTGTTGTTTTTCTTTTTTGCGCTTGTGGCTTCATCCATTGCATCGGCAATGGTTTGGCCAAGCACAAACTGTTTGCCCAGCAACTGCACGGCACGCAGCGTGGCGGCCACTACCGCACGTGCGCCTAGCTTGCCCAGCGTGCCGCCCTGCGCGTCTGGCGATGGCAAAAACTTTTTCGACAGTCCTATTGCGCTTGAAGATAGTCGTGCCAGCGCTTTGGCGGATTTTTCGTCGCTGCCAGCAAAGTCGGCGCGGCCCAGCTGGTCAGCCGTCAAGGCAATCGCAGTGTCGATGTCAGGCACGCGCAGCAGCGCTTCGGCCAGCCGCATCAGCGCCAGGCCTTCAGCGCTTGAAATGGGGTATTCCTTGAGCAAACTTTCCATCGCCCAAAACGGTGGCGGGTTGGCGCGCACGGCTGCTACCCAGGGCTTGGCTGCAACCGTCGCTGCGGCCCAATCCAGCGCACTGCCAAGCGACTTCAAGTGGGCGCTGACGACTTCAGCCTCAGGGCGGTAAGGGTTGGGCAGGCGTTGGGGGCGGGTGGGCAGGTTTGGCATTTTTGGTAAGTGTTGGTTTTTGTCAATATCGCTATTTTTTACCCAATCTAATAAAATTAATCACTAAAATATCAAAAATTAACAAATTAATCACTAAAAATGACAGCATCAACCACAGATATTGACCGCCTCGATATTCGCATTCTGCACGCGCTGCAGCTTGACGGGCGCATCAGCAATTTGAAGCTGGCCGAAACGGTTGGGCTGTCTCCCACTGCTGCATTGGCGCGCTTGCAGCGCTTGACGCGTGACGGCTATCTGCTGGGATATGAGGCGCATCTGAACCCGGTCAAACTGGGTTTGGGGCTGACGGTATTTGTGGAGGTCATGCTGGACCGCACCACGTCCAATGTTTTTGATGCGTTTAAAGCGGCGGTGCAGGTGTACCCCGAAATCACCGAATGCCACATGGTGGCAGGCGGGTTTGACTATTTGCTTAAAACCCGCATGCG
>JANPDQ010000404.1:0-10354 GCA_031431575.1 Polaromonas sp. | reverse complement strand
GCGCCCAAGCTGAGCATGACGGCCATTGAAACAGAAGCGAATTTGCGTGAAAATTTCATGTTAAATCCTAAAAAGTTAAGGTCAAGTTGCGTTAAAAACAAAGCCGGGAAGCTGCTCCAAAGTAAAAGCTCTCCAAGCGGCTGTTCTTAATACGCCCTGGCTTTTAGTTTGGATTCAGCTCAGTTGCACGCGGTTGCAATTGATTAGGCTGCTTCGGGTGCTCCTGCAGCCACGCGGCAATCGCTTGCGGGTACAGCACATGCTCCTGCACAAGTACACGCGCCGCCAAGGCTTGCGATGTGTCTCCCGGCAAAACAGGTACCTCAGCGCGCGCCAGAATCAAGCCGTGGTCAAGCTCATTCGTCACCATATGCACAGTTGCGCCAGCCACCGTGCGGCCAGCATCAATAGCACGCTGGTGTGTATTTAGCCCGGTAAATTCGGGCAACAACGATGGGTGAATGTTCACCAGCCGCCCCGAGTAGCGCGCCACAAAATCCGGCGTCAAAATGCGCATGAAACCAGCCAAAACCACCAGCGCAGGTTGATAAATTTCAAGCGCATCGACCAAAGCGTTTTCAAAGCCAGTGCGGCTGTCAAACATTTGGTGGTCTACCACGTGGGTAAGAATGCCCATCCCGCAAGCAGCGACCAAGCCTTCAGCGTTCGGGCGATTACTGATGACGCAAGCGACTCTTGCGTCGTATTTCTCAAACCACTGCTGATTGATTGCGGCCTGCACAATGGCCTGCATGTTGGTGCCGCTGCCCGAGATCAAAATAACGATGTTTTTCACTGAATTTTTATTTTTCTGCATACCCATAATTTTATGACTTTGAGACTCCTGACCCCGATTGAAGCCCGCGTGCTGGGCACACTGATGGAAAAAGCCCGTACCGTGCCCGACAGCTACCCGCTCAGCATGAACGCACTCGTTGTGGGTTGCAGCCAAAAAACCAGCCGCGACCCGCTGATGGACGTCAATGCTGAAGAAGCCCGCACCGCCATTGACAGCTTGAAAACCCAAAGTCTGGTGTTTGAAGCGTCGTCCAGCAGAGTCAGCCGGTTTGAGCACAATTTTCAACGCGCATCTGGCATGACCGAACCAGAGGCCGTCGTGATGGGCCTTTTGATGCTGCGCGGCGCGCAAACCCCGGCCGAGTTGCGAGTCAATGCTGAGCGCTGGTACAAATTTGCCGACGGCGCGTCGGTTGAAACAGTGCTGCAGGCACTGCAAGAGCGCGGCGACGGCGGCGGCCAGGCCAGCGTGCAAAAGCTGCCGCGCATGCCGGGCGCACGCGAGCAGCGCTGGGCACACTTGCTGTGCGGTGCGCCGGATGTTGAGGCCCTGATGCGCAGCGCGCAGGGCCTGGTTGGAACTGACGAAACCAGTGCGCTTTTGAGCCGGATAACCATTCTGGAAAACGTCGTGGCGCGCCTGAACGCCGACAACACCACGCTGCGCGAGCACGTGCGCACCATCAGCGAGCAACTCGGAATTACGCTGACCGATCCAGCAGATGCGCCAGCGAATTCACAGGATTAGTCCCCGCATTGACACCCCCAAAAGCACATTCGTGCTAAAAATGGATTCTTAACTGGAGCACCTCATGGATTTGGCGTTTACCCCTGAAGAGCAGACCTTTCGCGAGCAAATTCGCGGCTGGGTTCACAGCAATTTACCGAGCGATATTTCGCAAAAAGTACACACTTCGCTGCGCTTGACGCGCGACGACATGCAGCGCTGGGCCAAAATTTTGGGCAAAAAAGGCTGGCTGGGCCACAACTGGCCCAAGCAGTTTGGCGGCCCGGGCTGGAACTCGATTCAAAAGCATTTGTTTGAAGAAGAATGTGCGCTGGCCGGAGCGCCGCGCGTCGTGCCGTTTGGCCCGGTGATGGTCGCGCCCGTGATCATGGCGTTCGGCAATGCTGAGCAGCAGCAGCGCTTTTTGCCCGGCATTGCCAGCGGCGACGTGTGGTGGTCCCAGGGCTACAGCGAGCCTGGTGCAGGCTCAGATTTGGCGTCGCTCAAATGCAAGGCCGAACGGGTCGGTGACAAGTTCATCGTCAACGGCCAAAAAACCTGGACCACATTGGGCCAGTATGGCGAATGGATTTTTTGCCTGGTGCGCACATCCAGCGACGGCAAACCGCAAACTGGCATTTCATTTCTGCTAATTGACATGAAATCGCCCGGCGTGAGCGTGCGGCCCATCGTGTTGCTCGATGGCGAAGCGGAAGTCAACGAAGTGTGGTTTGACAACGTAGAAGTCCCCGCAGAAAACCTGATTGGTGAAGAAAATAAGGGCTGGACTTACGCCAAATTTTTGCTGGGCAATGAACGAACCAACATTGCCGACGTGAACCGGGCCAAACGTGAGCTAGAGCGGCTAAAGCGCATTGCCAAAGCTGAAGGTGTGTACGAAGACCAGCGCTTCAGGGACGAAATCGCCAAGCTTGAAGTGGACGTTGTGGCGCTGGAGATGCTGGTGCTGCGCGTGCTGTCGGCGGAAGACACTGGCAAAAGCTCATTGGATATTGCAGGCCTGCTCAAAATTCGAGGCAGTGAAATCCAGCAGCGCTACACCGAGCTGATGATGCTGGCCGCGGGCCCGTTCAGCCTGCCTTTTATTGAAGAGGCAATGGAGGCCGGCTGGCAGGGCAACTACCCCGGCGCAGGGCTGCATTGCGCGCCCCTGGCGTCAAGCTATTTCAACATGCGCAAAACCACTATTTACGGCGGAAGCAACGAAGTGCAGCGAAACATCGTTGCGCAGGTCGTCCTCAGCTAATTTCGGCGCGTTTTGGCACTTCTAGAAATTCAATTTTCCGGGATGAAGTGCAAGGCGCCTGGAGCACAGCACCTAGGGGCGCACTTGAGTGCATGAGGATTGCGAGCACCACGCAACGCGGCAATTCGCCCGGAAAATGAATTTATTGGAGTGCCAAGATGAATTTTGATTTTACTGACGACCAGGAACAACTTAGAGACGCAGCTCGCAAGTGGGTTGAAAAAGCCTACAGCTTTGACCGTCGCCGAGCGATTACAGGTGCCGCCACCTCGGCCGGATTCTCACGCGAAGCTTATCTGGAGATGGCTGCACTAGGCCTGACGGGTTTGTACGTGCCAGACACGCACGACGGCATGGGCCTGGGGCCAATTGATGCGATGGTGGTGATGGAGGAACTGGGGCGCGGCATTGTGCTGGAGCCGCTTGCGCAAACACTGATCTCAGGCGCTGTACTGGCAGGCTACGCACCGGATGCCGTCAAAACCGAATGGCTGCCAAAAATCGCAAGCGGCGAAGCGCTGGTCGTGCTGGCCTACCAAGAGCGCGCCGGGCGCTACAACTATGCCAAATGCGAAGCAAAAGCGGCTATAGCCCAACAAATATGGGCGCTAACAGCTACTAAAAGTATAGTAACAGCTGGCGACCAGGCGGATGCATTCTTGGTGCCTGCAATGGCAAATGGTGTGATGGCGTTGTTCCTGGTGGAGCGTGCAGCCAGCGGCGTGACCACGCGCGGCTACGTTACCCAAGACGGCGGGCGCGCGGCTGAAGTCATGCTGGTGAACGCGCCTGCAATGCTGGTCACGCTGGATGGCTTGACTGCGCTAACGCATGCCATTGACGTCGGTATTGCCGCGACTTGCGCTGAAGCCGTTGGCGTGATGGACAAGGCGCTGGCAATTACGGTGGAATACATGAACACCCGCAAGCAGTTTGGCGTGTTGATCAGCAGCTTTCAGGCGCTGCGCCACCGCGTTGCCGACATGAAAATGCAGCTGGAGCTGGCCCGCTCGATGAGCTATTACGCAGCGCTCAAGCTCAATGCCCCAGCGGCTGAGCGGAGTGCTGCCATGGCCCGAGCCAAGTACCAGCTAGGCGTGTCGATGCGGTACGTTGGGCAGCAAGCGGTTCAACTGCACGGCGGCATTGGGGTGACTGACGAATACATCGTCAGCCACTATTTTAAAAAGTTGACCCAAATGGAAATGACGTTTGGCGATACCTTGCACCATCTGGGTCAGGTATCTGGTCACATGCAAGAGACCGCAGGGGTATTTGCATAAAAGCTGCCTTGGGTACAAAAACCGATTGACCGCATTGGTCTGCCGTACTTTTGCCGGCGGCGAGCAGCCTGCAGGCCGTTTTGAGAGTTACTCCGTGGCGCAAATCTGCTGCGCATGCCAATCCATTTTGTTTGATCCGTCTTTGAAAAACCACACCAGCGCTACGCGCTGCGACTAAAGTCCGCAAAAATTGGATTGCATCGCGACAGCGAACTTACGAGGAGGTAGCAGCGACTTACACTAGGTTACTTTCGTCTTGCAACACCTTCGGCTTTTTTATGAACGGCATCGCAAACTCATTAGCAAACTGGGGCTTTTATCTTTGCCTGCTGTTGACAGCAGGAGCAGCTTGGCCTCAAGTTTGCGGTACACCTGGTAAAGACGGCGTTACATTTGCACGAAATACGTACTTTCCCGGTACGGGTACAACCAATATCGGCGACACGACGGTGAATTTTGGCGCCGCGCGCGCAGATGCAAATGCCTCCACTACGGCGTTCGCAGTCGGTGACATGGCACTGGTCATCCAGATGCAAGACGCGTCAATAAACAACACCACCAGCACAGGTGTTTATGGAGATGGTGCTGCCGGCGACCCTGGTTCGGGTTCCACCAGTTTGCGCAACAGCGGACTGTATGAGTTCAAGCGGGTAACAGCGGCGACTGCGACATCCATCACACTTAACTCCCCGCTGATTAACATCTACACCAACGCCAACGCCAACGCAACCGACGGCAACCGCCGCTGGCAGGTGGTTCGAGTTCCGCAGTTTGCCTCTCTTACACTACCGGGCGGCACAGTTGGCACCACTGCGTGGAACGGGGCAACAGGCGGGATTTTTGTGCTGGATGTCAGCGGCACACTTAGCCTGAACAACACCACCATCACCGCAACCGGTGCGGGTTTTCGTGGCGGTGGCTCCCAGGAATCCACCGTAAGAAGCGGTCTTGGCCTCATCGACTACGCTGGCGCACAGGCCGCTGGAGCACCACCTGCAAATAGTGGAGGTGCCAAGGGTGAAGGCATAGCCGGAACGCCGAGGTTTGTACGCGGCACGACCACAGCGGTGACCACTGGCTATACCGGGGTAGATCTGACGACTTCAGGCTACCCTAACAACCTGGATCTGGCACGCGGCGCCCCCGGGAACGCAGGCGGCGGCGGCACCCAGCACAATGCAGGCGGCGGCGGCGGTGGCAATGCCGGTACCGGCGGTAAAGGAGGTTCCAGTTTTGGTTTTTTCAGCGCCACCGATACAGGCGGTTGCGTTAATTTCGGCCCGGGCTTTTTCTCATGCGGTGGAGATGGCTCGCGCGACGTAGGCGGGTTTGGCGGCGTGGGGCAAGCCCCTTCGGCTGCGCGTTTGTACATGGGCGGCGGCGGCGGCGCGGGTGACACCAACAACAACAATGACAACCCGACAGTCGCCCAGAGCAGCGGCGGCAATGGCGGCGGCATGATTTACATACGGGCACGTGTCATTACAGGCAACGGAGCCTTGAACGCTGTGGGTCAGGCAGGTGAGCCCGCAGGGCGGGACGCCGCCGGCGGCGGTGGTGCTGGTGGCACGGTAATCGTCATTACCGAGTCAACCACCATCCCGGGACTAACGGCTAATACGGCCGGTGGGTTGGGCGGCAATACCGGACTGCCGCTTACAGGCAATGAAACGCAGGGTACGGGCGGCGGCGGTGGTGGTGGGGCAGTAATTTTGTCCGCCGGGCTCACTATCGGCACCCAATCCGTAACCGGCGGCGCATCGGGTCAAAACCAGCCGCAAGCTGGTATTTTTAGCGCGTTAGGCGCAACGGCTGGAGCTGGCGGCGTAGCCGATGTGCCGTTTGGCGGAACTAACTTTCCCAACCCTGCTTCGTGTTTCCCAACGCTGACGGTTGCAAAATCCACCACGACGGGCACGCGAACCCTACCGCTCCAAAATACTGCGCAATATGTCATCACCATCAGTAACTCGGCAAGCGGGGGCGGTGCTTCTGGTGTCGCAATTACCGACATACTTCCGACGCCCTTTTTGCTCACCAGCACGGTTGCAACAGCGGCCACAGCCTCAGCAGCTGGCCCGGCAGCTCCGCCTGCAACCGGCACCTCCACCGTGCAGATCGCAACGCCCGGCGGTACGGTAGCAAACAGTTATGTCATTCTTCCCGGCGGCAGTGTCACCCTAACCTTCAACGTCAGCCTTGACGGCGCAGTGCCGGGCACTTACCAAAACCCGGCGAATGTGCTTTACAGCGACCCGACGCGCACCGCCGCAGGCACAACCATCTCACCTGGCGGTGCCTACACAGGGGGCGGCACAGTGCCGGGTACCAACTACGCATCTGCAGCAACTGCCAATGAGGACGTTACCGTTTTGGGTGCCCTGGCCACCGTCACTTCGGCACCCACGGTCTGCTCTGCCAGCACACGAGAAATCACAGCTACCAATGCAATTACCAACAGCGACTTTTCCAACACCGCAGCACCATTGGGCAATGCGGGCGGAGTTGGTTTGGCTGGTGTGAATGCAGAACCTGCCAATAACAACGTTTCTTATCAAATTGGATTGCAAGGCGATGCTACTGGTGGGCCCGACCTGTATCAAAGCCCCTTCCCTGGCGATGCAGCGCGCAGCATTGCTGGAGCAAACACGTGGCTTTTGGCAAACGGCAACACCTTGGGAACGCCTGCCAGTGGCGTCTGGTGGAGCCAGACTGTGTCAGGTCTTGTGGTTGGCCGCACTTACACGTTTATTGTTTATGCATCCAGTCCAACGGATGGAGTTCAAGACGGCGGTGCGGGCGAGCTGCCAGCCTTGAGATTGACGGTGGTCCAGGCTGCCTCACAACTTTTGGCCTTAGGCACGATAGTCAACGACACAGCGGCCGCAGATGTATGGCGAATTTATCAAACCACCTTTCTGGCAACTCAAGCAACCGCCACACTTGCAATCAATAACACTGTAGCAACTACCGGTGGGACCACAGAGCGACGCGGCATGTTTGCACTGGCCCAGCCCACGCTGCGCTTGTGCTCACCACTCGTCAACCTGACCGTCACAAAATCCAACGGGACGAACACCGTTGCTGCCGGAAGTACCACCAGCTACACAGTCACCATTGCCAACCTGGGCCCCAGCGCTGCGGACGGCAGTGTGCTTACTGACAACATCCCGGCACCGGGCTTGACCTGCACCGCCGTGAGTTGTACCGCTACCGCTGGTGGCGCTGCGTGCCCGGCAGTGGGTGCGGGCGCGGGTCAGTTAAGCATCGGTAATTTGATAGCGCCGGGCTTGGGCGTTGTATTGCCCACGCTGCCGTCCAACAGTTCAGTAAGTTTTAGTTTGAGCTGCGGTGTGACCGCGACTGGCCTGTAATTTTAAAACGCCTGATTGCTATTTATTTGGTAGCAAAGTACCGCTTTTTTTGTTGCGCTAGCAGCCAATTTAAGCCGTTTTTTCGCCTTTTTGCAGCAAATCTGAACTCGTCACGCGTGCAAGCGTGACGAAAAACCGGAGCGTCACGCGTGCAGTCGCGACGATTTTGGAATGTGCGCCATCAAAAACTCCATCTGGTCCGCCAAAATACGGCGGTTTCGCAGAATGAAGTCTTCCCACAAGCTGGGCACATACGGCGTGTACAGCAGCGGCATATTGGCTTGCTCAGGCGTGCGACTGCTTTTGCGGTGGTTGCAGGCGCGGCACGCCGTGACGACGTTCATCCACGTGTCAACACCCTTTTGCGCAAAGGGAATGATGTGCTCGCGGGTTAATTCTTCCTCATGGAAATGGTTGCCGCAATAGGCGCAAACGTTTCGGTCACGAACAAAAAGTTTACTGTTGGTCAGGCCAGGTTTTAGGTCAAACGGGTTGATTTTTGGCACGCCCTTGGTGCCAATAATGCTGTTGATCGTGATGATGGACTGCTCGCCCGTCATGGCATTGTGGCCGCCGTGAAACGTAGCCACGCGCGCGCCCATTTCCCAGCGCACCTCATCGGCTGCGTAGTGAAGTACGGCTTCTTCAAGGCTGATCCACGACTGGGGCAAACCTTGCGCTGAGAGCTTCAAGACCTTCAAACTAAACCTCCATCAAAAATGGAATTTCGTTGTCACGATAGTGTTCAATATACAGGTAAAACGTGACAAACACATCACTACGGCCCATTAACGCCCAATAACCCGCCTACCTTGCTATTAAAACGATAATCAGGACATGAAAGTCTTCAGAAGCTACAGCCACCCCAAATTGGCTTCCCAATGTGCCTTGACGATTGGCAATTTTGATGGCGTACACCGGGGCCACCAGGCCATGCTGGCCCTGCTGAAAAACGAAGCGCAGCACCGGGGCATACCGAGCTGCGCCATGACGTTTGAACCGCACCCGCGCGATTATTTTGCGGCGCTGGCGAAAAAACCCGAAACCGCGCCACCTCGCATTGCTACGCTGCGCGACAAACTGACCGAACTCAAGCGCTGCGGTATCGACCAATGCATCGTCCTGCCTTTTAACCACGCACTGGCCAGCCAGGCACCCGAGTCTTTCATCAGTGAGGTGCTGGTCAAAGGCCTTGGTGCAAAGTACATTTTGGTGGGTGACGATTTCAGGTTCGGTGCCAAGCGGGCAGGCGGTTACGCCATGCTCGATGCAGCCGGTCAGCACAGCGGCTTTGACGTAGCCCGCATGAACAGCTACGAAGTGCAGAGCACGCGGGTGTCCAGCTCGGCGGTGCGCCAGGCACTTAGCAGCGGCGACATGGCCCAAGCGGCCAGTCTGCTTGGCCGTCCGTACAGCATTTCAGGCCACGTAGTACATGGCCGAAAACTGGGGCGAGACCTCGGCTTTCGCACCCTGAACCTGCGGTTTTCCCACTGGAATCCGGCTGCCAGCGGCATATTTGCAGTGCATGTTTTCGGGTTATCCGACCAACCGCTGATCGGTGTGGCCAACCTGGGAATTCGGCCGTCACTCGACGCCGATGATGTCAACGGCGGGCGCGTGCTGCTTGAAACCTATTGCCTGGACTGGCCAGCCAAACTTGGGCTAGATGGTGGCTACGGTAAAATCGTACGCGTGGAACTGCTGCACAAATTGCATGATGAACTGAAGTACGACGGTCTGGATGCGCTGAAAACAGGCATTGCAAAAGACTGTGACGATGCACGCGAATTCTTCTCCAACATGCACATTCAGACGGCTCGCCAAACCACGTGCGATCGAATTTAAACGATCTGTCAGACCAAGTAGCCCCCTTCGACAGGCTCAGGGCGAACCGATCACCCCCACCTTTACCCACCCGTTCGGGCTGAGCTTGTCGAAGCCTAATTTGAATACACACATGTCTGAGCAAAAAACCGACTACCGCAGCACCCTGAACCTGCCCGACACGCCCTTCCCTATGCGCGGCGACTTGCCCAAGCGCGAAGCGGGTTGGGTCAAGGATTGGGACGACAAAGGCATTTATAAAAAGCTGCGCTTGGCTCGGGCAGGCGCCGTCAAGTTTGTATTGCATGACGGCCCGCCGTATGCCAACGGCAAAATCCACATTGGCCACGCCGTCAACAAGATTCTGAAAGACATGATTGTCAAAGCGCGTCAGCTCAAAGGCATGGACGCGATTTATGTCCCGGGTTGGGACTGCCACGGTTTGCCGATTGAAAACGCTATTGAAAAGCTGCACGGACGCAATTTAAGCCGGGACGAAGTTCAGTCAAAAAGCCGAGCCTTCGCCACCGAGCAAATTGCCGGGCAACTGGAAGACTTCAAACGCCTGGGCGTGCTGGGCGAATGGGACAACCCGTACCGCACGATGGACTACGCCAACGAGGCGAACGAAATCCGCGCGCTCAAACGCATCATGGGGCGAGGCTTTGTGTACCGGGGCTTGAAGCCGGTGTACTGGTGTTTTGACTGCGGCTCGTCGCTGGCCGAGTTTGAAATTGAATACGCCGACAAAAAATCGCAGACGCTCGATGTGAGGTTCTTAGCCGACGATAACCAAGCTGTTGCGCGTGCGTTTGGCGAAGTCCAATTAGCTGGCAACATTTTTACGGTAATCTGGACAACCACCGCTTGGACGATCCCCGCAAACCAAGCCTTGAATGTCAACCCGGATTTGGCATACTCCCTTGTCAAAATTTCGGGACGACCGGGCATTGACTACCTCATTTTGTCCCGAGAGCGCGCACAAGAACAACTGACTAAGTACGGTTTTCAACCGGGCGAGTATCGCTATGAAGCGGAGGTGGCTGGCCGCCAACTGCAAGTATTAAATTTCCGACAT
>JANPDQ010000403.1:0-5646 GCA_031431575.1 Polaromonas sp. | reverse complement strand
CCAGCAAGGCCACAACCCATCATCGACCTGCTCAACCGCGCGGCAGTGGCAGCGACGGCCGCAGACCTGAAAGCCAAGCTGGCCGAAAGCGGCATAGAAGTCGCCACCAGCACACCAGACGAGCTGAAACGGTTGATCTGCCAGGACATCAAGGTGCATGCTGAGCTGGTGAAGGCATCTGGATTGGTGCCGCAGTGAGCCTTCCAGGGGCGCGGATTGCTATTCAATTTGTAGCTGCTTGCGCCAGTATTTATTGGTCTAGAGGGCTAAATAGTCTAAATTATCGCTTTTAAGACTGCTATTGGAGCTTTGCGCAACGCTCTCAATGATTTTTCAACTTTTCCTGCAACCAAACCTTGATGAGCGACTGATACGGGACGTCACGCGAGTTGGCTGCCACCTTCAAAGAGTCGAGCAAATGCTGCGGCAACCTGAGCGAGATCGTCTTGGTAGTTGGCTTCAAATTCGGCAAAGCCACCTTGCGGGCTTTTGACCAGTCAAGATGCGCGGTAGAGTCCCTCCCATCGCCAGTCTCCCAGTAAGCGCGTTCAGTTGCCTCGCTGGTGAATGTCGGTACGGGTTGAAGAGTAGATTTAACTGGCTTAGTCATAAATAGCTCGCTCCTTTCGGTGCAAATCTCTGGCTGAAATTACGCGAATCAAGGTGCCCAACTGGCGCAAAGTAAAAGTGATGTGCAAGCCACGCCCGCTGTCTGTTTTACCCAAAGCGTGCAAACGCCGCTCTTGCTGGCTGTGCCCAGCGTCTTCAAGCAGCAAAAGTGGGGCGTTGAAAAAAACCTGCTCTGCCTCTGCTGCAGACACCCCATGCTTGTCGTTCTTTCGGGCGTTTCCTGCATCCCAATCGAAGCCTGCTGCCTTGTTTAAATCGTTTGAAAGCACCATAATTGTATATTACCAGCATATACGCTTAGCCGTGAAACACACCAATTCTTTTCCTACCGCTGACATCAAACCTCGGCTACGGGTGGGGCTGAAAGATGTCAGCCAGCCCGAGTTTGCTGATGCACTGACGCAGCAACTGGGCAAACGCCGCTTTACCATCACGCTGGACGACGCGGTGGTGCGCGCCTACAAGGCACGCGCAGGTGGGCGCGGCTACCAGACACTGATCAACGAAACACTGCGCCGCGGCTTGCAAGCCGATGCAGCCCAAGACGATTTACGGGAAGTGGTGAGGCAGGTGATTCGTGAGGAATTGCGGGCGGTTTGAAATCAGTCGCTACTGAATTAGGAGCTGCTTGCGTAAGGATCTATTGAGCTGGAAGGCTAAATGAGGGGGTATTTGGCCTTCAAGGATCTTTTAGACTTTTGTTCTAGCTCTTGGATTGGTTTTATTTGGCTAAATGGGGCACTTTTCAGGTGTCATTTTGGCCAGTAGCGCCCATTTTATAGGCGCAAGCAGCTATTTATTTAGTAGCATTCAAAAAACCTGACACACGCTATTTCACTCAGCACCTCTTAACACAAACTAGGCCATTGGCCTATAATCACGACTATGGAATTTGACTGGGACGAAACTAAAAGCGATACATGCTTGAAGGAGCGCGGCTTTGATTTCACCTATGCAGTGCAATGCTTTCTCGATCCGCATCGCATGATCTCGCGTGACAACCGCTTTGATTACGGCGAAGACCGGTTTCAGCTTTTAGGGCAAATCGACAAACGGGTTTTTTTTGTGACCTACACACTGAGCGCTGAAGTCATTCGAATCATTTCAGCCCGCAAAGCTAACCAACGAGAGGTAAAGCACTATGAAAATTAAACTTGACCCCGCTAGCCCGCAAACCTGGCCAAAAGGCCGCATCAACGTGGCAAGGTTTGATGCCACCACTGAAAGCCAACTGGCTGCCCAGCAGGCCAGTGACGACAGCGCCGCTATGCAAGACGCCGCTAAGTACGCACGCCGAGTTCGCCTGCGCTTGGGGCTAACGCAACAAGAGCTGTCGCAGCGCATCGACGTGTCGCTTGAGACCATCCGCAATTGGGAGCAAGGCAAACGCAGCCCGACGGGGGCGGCGAAGGCGTTGTTGCGGGTGCTTGACCGGGCGCCTGAGGCTGCGTTGGGGGCGTTGGGTTGATTGGAAGCACCTGATTACCTGCTTCATTGAGGGCTTTTTAAGCGTGTTTCAGGCTGCTATCGATTTATAGACGGGCGCAAGCAGCTATTTATTTAGTAGCAAATAATCCTCTGGCCAAAAGAAGGCTCGAGTCACCTTGGCTAAATTAGCGTACAGCTACCGTTGAGCTTTAAAACGGAATTTCATCATCCATATCGTCAAAGCCACTTATCACTTTTTTCTTCAGTGCGAATTTGTTCTGATTTGCAAGAACCCAATCCCAACCTTTGTTTGTCAGCGTGTATCCGTAGTACTGCTCATGTTCATTACTGTATTGTTGCGACGACAAATAATCACTTTGTTTTAGAAGCCGTAGCGCGATAGTGGCCGCCATTGGAGTGAATCCATTTGCTTCCATATCACGCTTTATTTGCCACATTGAGGTGTGGTCATCCGGATGTTCGATGCTTTGGGCTACTGCAGCAATCGCTACTAGCTCGTGCTGAGAAAATCCGGCTTGTTCGCTAGCTAACTGCGAAATTTCTGACACGTTTTGCAAAGATTCGGACTTTTCTAAATATGCTCGAATTTTGAGGCTTATTGCAGCCCTTAATTTAGCAAAATCACTCGGTGTACCAGTGCTGTAACGAATGATCGTACGGTGTTGAACGTCAAAAGGAAACTTCGTCTTTCGTGCATCTGAACAAATAAGTACAACCTCCTTGCCGCATGCGATTGCGAAGCCCAATTCGAACCAAACATTGGGATTGTCTAAGGTGATTTCGGCTAAGCAAATTTGCGATTGTCGAATTCCACGTTCAATATCCTGAATTGGAATACTCACTTTCGGATCTTGATCAACACGATAGGGCTCAAGGCCAGCGTCCTTGACGGCAAGTGCAAAAACTTCCTCGTAAAGCTTGTCAAAATTTGCCCCGTCAAAAGGCTGCATAACAAAGCAAGTAGACATGTTTTTCCCGGATTCTGCTATTTATTTATTCTTTGGAATTTGATCGTTAGCGATAGCAAAGCGAGGAACGTTTGCACGTACCAAGCTTTGCTACGTTCACATCACCGCTTACTGTCTGGCGTTCTACTCACAGGCTTCCATGTGCTGCCAGGAGTAGAGGTCGGCGGTAAAGGTTTTCGATCAGGCACTGCCGCGTAGTTGTCACGGGGCCCACCCCGAGGCCCAACTTCGCGAAAGATGCCACCACTATTGCCGGTGTTTGTTCCGGGCTTCTTACCTGCTGTCATAAAGTTTCCTTTCTTCAACAGCTTGTCACCCCGGTGCATAAAACCCTAATATCCAAACCGTTACAGCTTAGGTTATCCTCAGTGTCCCTAAACGTGAGTTGGGGGCAGATTTCGCCGGTGTCGGTTGTCTGCCAAGGCTGCCAGAGTTCGTACCTCTCGGCAGCCTTTTTTTATACTGGGTTTCAATCCAGTACAACTACTATACATACAACTTTAAAGTTTTACAAGAATCCTTGGGAGTGTTTTTGGGGATAACTTTTTTGCAGATCAGAAAATCGGCCTATTGCATAGTGTTTGCAACATTTTGGCAGTCAGAGAAAAGAGTGCTAATGTTGAAAACTGCCAGTTCACTAAAGTAAAATTTAACGGAAAATTCATGTTATCCACAATTTCATATTAAAGCCAGACGAGCCTGGCTACGTCGATTTCACTCCGCTAAAAAAGGTTAAAGCCAGCGCTTTTAGCTTTTTCGCTATGTCATCCTAAAAATCCCCACCCCCACTCCCATGCGCCAAGCTTTCAAACTTGGTGATGCGGTTAATAAACGCGAGCTTGACGGTGCCGGTGGGCCCGTTACGCTGTTTGCTGATGATGACTTCGGCCACGCCGGGTTCTTTGCAGGCCTCTTTGGTGTAGTACTCGTCGCGGTAGATGAACATGATGATGTCTGCGTCCTGCTCAATCGCTCCAGATTCACGTAAATCGCTCATCATGGGGCGTTTGTCGGTGCGGCTTTCTACCCCGCGGCTAAGCTGCGACAGCGCAATCACGGGGCATTGAAGTTCTTTGGCCAGCATCTTCAAGCCGCGTGATATTTCACCTACGGCTGTGGCGCGGTTTTCTTCGCTCATGCTGCTGGACACGCTCATGAGCTGCAAATAATCCACCACGATCAAACCGAGCTTGCCGCACTGCTTGGCTAGGCGGCGTGCATTGGCGCGCAGCTCGCTGACGGTCAGGCCGGGCGTTTCGTCAATGTGCAGCGAAATGTTGCGCAGCTTTTCAATCGCCTCGGTCAGGCGCGGCCATTCTTCATCCGTCAGGGCGCCGGTGCGCAAATGGGTTTGGTCAATGCGGCCAATCGAGCCGACGATACGCACCGCCAATTGCGAAGCACCCATCTCCATCGAAAACACAGCCACGGGCAGGCCTTCGTTTAGCGCGACGTGTTCGGCGATGTTGATTGCGAGGGCCGTTTTTCCCATTGACGGCCTCGCCGCCAAAATCACCAAATCACCGGCCTGAAAACCTGACGTCATGCGGTCTAAATCATAAAAACCGCTAGGCACGCCGGTCACGTCGTTGGGGTTCTCGCTCATTTCGGTCACGCGGTCGAGCAGGCTGACAACCAGGGTGTCCATGCTCTGAAAACCTTCTTTCATGCGGGAGCCTTGCTCGCCGATTTTGAAGATTTTTTGCTCGGCTTCGTCCAAGATGGTGGCGATGTCTTTGCCTTGCGGGCTGAAGGCGTTGGTGGATATTTCGTCGCTGGCGGCGACGAGTTTGCGCAGGATGGAGCGCTCGCGCACGATCTCGGCATAACGCCGAATGTTGGCGGCGCTGGGCACGTATTGGGCGAGTGAATTGAGGTAGCTCAAGCCGCCAACTTCGTCGGCCTTGCCCTGGTTTTGCAGGTGCTCGTAGACGGTGATGACGTCGGCGGGTTTGGTGGCGTTGATCAGTGCACCAACTGCAGCGTAAATCAGCTTGTGTTCTGCGCGGTAAAAGTCCTGGTCGGTCAGCAAGTCGCCGACTCGGTCCCAGGCGGCGTTGTCTAGCAGCAAGCCGCCTAATACGCTGGATTCGCCTTCAATCGAATGGGGGGGAATGCGTAGCTGGGCGATTTGGCGGTCGGGGCTATAACCAATATTTGCGGGCTGGCGTGAGGTATCTTCAAAAGTAGAAATAACGGCGGACATGGGCTTCCTTTTGGGCAGGGTAAATGGTACGCCTATGGGCTGAGCGCAGCGTGTATAGCTCTGTGGATAAGCTATGGAAATTCGGTGGAGATATGGCCTGAGCTTGTGAGGAACTGCTGACCGCAAGCGCCCATAAAAAAAGCCGCTCAGTGAGCGGCTTTTTGCAGCTAGGGGACAAACTTAAGCGGTTTCGCCCAGCACGGTTACGGTGATGTCAACCAGCACGTCGGTGTGCAGCGCAACGCTCACAGCGTGGTCGCCGGTGGTTTTCAATGGGCCTACTGGCAAGCGAACTTGCGACTTGGCCACTGCAAAGCCTTGCTTGGTCAGCTCGGCAGAAATATCGTGGTTGGTCACAGAGCCGAACAAACGGCCATCGACGCCGGCTTTTTG
>JANPDQ010000402.1:0-1994 GCA_031431575.1 Polaromonas sp. | reverse complement strand
TGGTGTCTGGCCGTGAGGGTGGTTCGGGATTGGGGCTGACGCTGGCACAAACGTTTGTGCAGCAGCACCATGGTTTGATTGAATGCGAAAGCGCACCTGGGCGATGTGACTTCAAGCTGTTGATACCCCTACCGTAGATTGCAGCTGGTGGTCGCCGCGCGTTTTGAGCAATGAAGACAAGCGGGGTCAACCCCCGAGGACAGATAAACCATGAAGCCGATCTGGATAGTTGATGATGACCAGTCCATCCGGTTTGTGCTCGAAAAAGCACTGCTAAGGGAAGACCTGCCAACCCGCAGCTTCACCAATCCGCGTGAAGTGCTGGCTGCGCTGAATGTGGCCACTGAAGAAGATGGCCCGCAAATTCTGGTGAGCGACATCCGCATGCCCGGCGGCTCCGGGCTTGATTTGCTTGAAAAAGTAAAGGCTAAATTGCCAGGCTTGCCGGTCATCATCATGACGGCGTTTTCAGACCTGGACAGCGCGGTTTCAAGCTTCCAAGGTGGCGCGTTTGAGTACCTGCCTAAACCGTTTGACCTGCCAAAAGCCGTTGAGCTGATTCGCCGCGCGGTTGAAGAAAGCCAACGCGAAGAAGTGCTTGAAGAGCGTATGGCCGCGGCGCCAGAAATGCTGGGCCAGGCGCCCGCCATGCAAGACGTGTTTCGCGCGATCGGTCGCCTGAGCCAAAGCAATGTCACGGTAATGATCACTGGCGAATCCGGCTCGGGCAAAGAGCTGGTGGCCAAGGCGCTGCACAAGCACTCGTCGCGCGCCAATGGCCCGTTTGTGGCGATCAACACTGCAGCCATTCCCAAAGACTTGCTCGAGAGTGAGCTGTTTGGCCACGAGCGCGGCGCTTTTACTGGCGCGCAAACCATGCGACGTGGGCGCTTTGAACAAGCCGAGGGCGGCACGCTTTTTCTCGATGAAATTGGCGACATGCCGTTTGATTTGCAAACGAGTTTGCTGCGCGTTTTGAGTGATGGGCACTTTTACCGTGTCGGCGGACACAACGCCATCAAGGCTAATCCGCGCGTGATTGCAGCCACCCACCAGGACCTGGAGCAGCGCGTTAAAGAGGGCGTGTTTCGTGAAGACTTGTACCACCGCCTGAACGTGATTCGACTGCGCCTGCCGGCGTTGCGCGAGCGGCGCGAGGACGTGTTTGCACTGACGCGGCACTTCTTGCAGCAAAGCGCGAAGCAGCTTGGCGTAGAGCCTAAGCGCATTTCAGAGCCTGCGCTACAGCAGCTGAGCAACTTTGGTTTTCCGGGCAACGTGCGGCAACTAGAAAATATTTGCCACTGGCTGACTGTGATGGCACCCGCGCAGGTCATTGAGCCAAAAGATCTGCCGCCGGAGATTGCAACCGCTGCCCCAACGAATTTTACTGCTGTCAAGTTGCCAGCTGCTGTGGCAGCGCCAATAGCGGCAGAAGCACCACCCAGCGAACATTCAACGCCGCCTCACTTTGAGCCGCAAGCCGCGCCAGTACACACTACATGGGAAGAGGGCTTGGAGCTTGAAGCCGAGGCTTTGCTAGGCGCTGGCCAAACCGATGTGTGGGATGTATTGAGCCGCCGGTTTGAATCCAAACTGATCCAAACTGCGCTGCACAACACCAAAGGCCGCCGCATAGAAGCAGCACAAAAATTGGGTATTGGCCGCAATACGATTACGCGCAAAATTCAGGAGCTGGATTTGGAGTGAGTGGAGTAGTGAAGTAGTGGCGTAGTGCAGTAGTGAAGTAAGTCATTGCGAGGGTTTGCAATCTTTGCCCCGTGAGGGGACTGTGTTACTTTGGTGGTTCGCATAAGACATCAAACCACGGGAGGCAAAGTGACACATCACACGCTAAAAAGCACAGCCTGGCTAGCAGCAGCCACATCACTTTTGCTGGCAGGCGGTTGCGCCACTAAAAGCCCCACCATGGAACTGCCCGCAAAGGCGGCGGCTTGTGCCGACCTCAATGGACTGGCGATTGCCGCCAAATT